>NZ_JAOCHX010000027.1:0-48628 GCF_029843245.1 Empedobacter sp. GD03739
AGCGGTAGTTTTTTCTTATTTCATGTAGGATTTCTTTCATTTTTGGTTCAATATTTAGTTCGTCAAATAGTTTTTCCGATAAATTTAATGAGTTTTCAAAAGCTAAAATTATATTTTTAGGATTTAAATCCGATGTTACTGTTTTATACGCAAAATACCAAGTCGTATCAATATCCTTTTCAAGACTTTTAGTTGGACTTTCCCAATGTTGGGTTTTGTTTGTTCTTGCTCTAATAAGCCAAAGCAAATATTTCTGAACATTTGATAAACTATGATGAGCATGAGCAAATTCTTCTCGCTTAATTAAGTTGCTTGTTGTCAGTATAACATTCAGTAATGATTGACTTAACCACAAGATGTTTTCATTTGTTATTCTTTCGGGCGATTTCGTTTTGATTTGATTTAGTGTTTTCGTTAAATGTCCGTCTTTGTCGATTAGGTTCATTTGGTCAAAATCGCTAAATGCAACAATTCCGTCCCAAGATTTGATAATTTCAATTTCCTCCGTTTTTAAAAAATGAAATTCGCCTCTGACCATATTCTCAAAAATAGCAACTTCGCTTCCATATTCATTTGTAAAATATAATGCCACAGGATGAATTTGATTTACCCATTTTTCCGACGAGAAATTTTCTTTATTTTTTAAAAAGATGTAAAATTCGATATCAGAATATTTATCTCCTTCGCTTTTAGTAAATGAACCATACATAAAAACAGCGGAAACATTTTCGTCTTGTTGAGCTATAGATTTTGTTTTGTTAATCATTTGTAACTGCGTCATTTCTTCTAATTTTTAAAAGTTGATAATAGAAATTCTCACTGCTTTTTGAAAGCAATAAAAAAGTTTCACTTTTTTTATTTTGAACATTTACTTATAGCTTCATCGGATTATATTTTTTTATGTTCAACATTCTGTTTGGTAAAATTACCGCTAACGTGCCGCGTATTGGCGATGGGCGGGATTTTTAGCACTGAACTTTAATCAAAGAACAGAAGTTGAATTTTGCACTTCCGTTGATACGAAGCCGTTCAGCCCGCCTATTGCCAATACGATGTTGTACGACGTAGTTATGTTTTGGGTTTTAGTCCAGCTAAATATTTTCGTATGTCATTTTCTAATTTATCCGGGTATTTGTACTCTAATTTTTTTGACAATTCAGTTCCTATTTCTGAAACTAAATCAGTCATTGAAAATAGAGCAGTCCAATTTTCCTTTATATCGCTCCCTGAAAATGTTTGTTCTGTTTTAGCCCACATTTCCTGGTTAAGATACTTTTTGAAAAGTCGTCCATATTTATTGGTCGTTATGTTCCAATTGTGTTCACTTGCAATGTGCCATTCAATTAAAGGAATTAAATATTCTGTGCGAATAACGGTTTCCGACATAAATTTCGCATAGAATATTTCATCTCTCACAAGACACTTTGCCACGTAAGTTGTGTCCCACCAAAAATCGTTTATTAGATTTTGAAACTCTTTTTCAGACGGTTTTTTGATAATGGAAATTTGATAAGTTGGTTTCAGCATTTGCTTTGTAATACCATCTTTATCAATTAAAATTTTATAACCAATATCCCAATCTTCTGGTAATTCTTTCTCTTGCGTTTCCTTTATAAATTTTGATTTGCTGTAAAGTTTAAAATCTACTTTCACACCGTCTTCATAAAGTAGCATTTTCATTGCGTGTTTATGGTTAAAACAACTTTCGTCTTCTTCAATCATAGCAATTGGATTTCCGAATTTAAGCGTCCAGCTTTTGTCTGAAATGTAATTTGTATTATCCTCAAAAACAAATTCAATGTCTAAATCACTAAATTCGTCAACAAGTGCTAAAGGATTTACAAGTGAACTTGTCAGAAGAAGAACTCTTACATCTTCGTTTTTCTCCGACCATTCTATAATTGTTCTTAACTTTTCTTCTCTGACTTTCATTTTGTTTGGTTCGGTTTTACTATGTCGTACAACGTTTTCGGGCTTTGCGTTGGTGGGCTTTTGAAACCGTAAACTGTCTGCCAGCACCAATGTTTATTAATTGCTCAAATGTTTCTATTTGCACTGTCCGCCCACTAACGCAAAACCCGTGTTAGCGGTTCGTTGTTTTTGTCTTGGTCTACTCGTCATTTAGTGAATTAATTCCCTGTTCTTTTAGTTTCATTAATGCGTCTTTCATTGCTTTAACTTGTTCAGGTGGGTGTCCTTGCCAATTAGTAACTTCACCAACTATTTTAAACGGTTGTGTCGAACGATAAGATTTTGTCGGGTTGCCCGGGAATTTTTTGTCCGTTAAGTCAGGGTCGTCTTCAATTGGTCCAGTTGGTTCAACTAAATAAATTCTTTCTCGTTCTTCTCCAAATGCAAGTTCAGCACCCCAAATCGCAGCGTCTAATGTCGCGGAAAGGAAAATATATTTTGCATTTTTTCTTTGTCCGTAATTAGAGTTGAAACCAACTTCGATAAACTCACCAACTTTCAAGTCAGACCTTGTCCCGTGAAAATATGTCTGTGCGAAAGGTGTCGCACCGTGTCCGCTTGTTTTTTGGGCGCTGTTAGTTTTTTCCATTGTCATAATTTATTTTAAAATATTTTGTGTCTGTTCGCTTGTCGTCATACAATGACCGCTAACATTGTTTTTTCACGAAACTGATCTAGCTTTTGTTTCGTAAAAAATCAACTATATCCGCATTTCGTAAAATTAGAAGCAAATATAATTATTTTTTTGTAAATAAGATACTTATAAAAACAATATTCATGTATCACGAAATAATTTAATGTAGAATGTAATAATGAATGTATGGATAGCGAAACAAAGTATTCTTGCATCATTTTATTTTTACAATTTCAATTTCCTCCCACTTTTGTTCGTGTTTTCTTCGACCGTTCTTCGACGAGAATGCCGTTTTTCCGAAGATTCGTCGAACAATGGTCGAACAATGGTCGAACAAGACCAAAATTGACCAAAAATTCAACTTCTCTCTAGCTCTTATAAATAGGAGGTTAGCGAGGTTTTTATTTTGTTATATTACTATTATTGTGTAAAAAGCAACTGGACAAAAGTGGACAAATGCGGGCAGAGCAGGGCAAATGCGGGCACAAAATTGTGTTTTTGTAAATGGTGTTGTTTCTGTTGCTAACTTTATGAATATTAACAATAAAAACTTGCAATTATGGCAGAAATTAAAAAAGGAATCCTTGGTGGATTCTCAGGAAAAGTAGGAACTGTAGTAGGCGTTAATTGGCGCGGCAAAGACATTATCCGTAGTTTGCCAAAAAAATCTAAAAGCCAACCTACTGATTTGCAATTGATGCAACAAATCAAATTTAAGAAAATTATTGGTTTTTTGCAACCAATTCGTCTTATTCTTAATTTATATTTTGGGAATAGAGTCGGGCTAAAATCGCGCTACAACATCGCGACTTCTTATATGCTGAACAATGCATTGGAAATGGAGAATGGTTTACCTGTTATTGTATTAGAGCGTGTATTGGTGTCGAAAGGCGATTTGGTTGGCTTTTTACAACCTACGATAGAGACGGCAGGTGGGGATAGTTTCCAAATGAATTGGGAAGATAATTCTGGGCAAGGCAATGCGCAACCTTCGGATTTTGTGAATCTTGTTTGTTATTGCGAGGAACTAAATTCGTTCGAAGTGTTTCAGAATGTTGTAACTCGTGATTCTATGATTATACATATTACTTTACCAACATATTACAATGGCAAAAAAGTGAATTTTTGGGCGTTTCTGAATAGTGAAACAAAGGCTATGGCGAGTACCAGTATTTATCTTGGCGAGTATATGGTTGTGTAAAGGTAGTAGTAAGGTAGTAGTAAAATGAAGTTCGTTGATTGGAGTGATTTTTCGGTACAATACTTTGTTTAACGGCGTAGAAGAGTGAAGAAGAATCGTATCGAAAATAGAATTTTATAGATGTTGTTCAAATTTATTTTGACCACATAGAAACATAGTTTTAGTTGTGATGGCTTATAAAGATTAGTTGAAAATACGAATAGGTAGACTACTAATTGGAAAGCAAAATCATTTGGGTCTATGTTTCTATGTGGTATTTTTTTTGCAAAGTGAATATGTGTTTTTTTTTCAACTTTATGTTTGGTGTAAAATTCTGGGAGAACCTTGCTTGTATTTATGGTTTTAATCCTAAAACTGTTCAACGATACATTGGTTTATTGTCGAACATAATCGATTTGAGTACTCTACAAAAAGTAGGGTGATAGCTAGATTTCGTGTAAAGGAATATTGTTTGTTTGGTAAATATTTGGTTATTAAGTATTAATTTTATAAATTAGTACATCTTAACATCAACTAAATATATGAAAAATGATTTATTTTTACAAAACGATGGAGAGGCATTAAAGGATATGAAGCTCCTGCTGATAGAATTCCAAAAAACTTTTCTACTATTAGAAGAAAATCAGAAATTCTATGATAACGCAGACCTAAAAAGTTTGCTTAACGTGAGTGACAAAACGTTGTATAGGATGAGGAAAACGAATAAGATTCCTTATATAAAATTTGGAAATAAATTTTATTATCCAAAACAGTTCTTTAACCAAATGGCTCTTTGATAAGAGCTTTTTTTGTGGGGTATTGGGAGTGGTTGAGATTTTGTATATTGGAATGTTGTTGAATGAAATATAGAAATGACAACTTTTTTGTAAAACAGGTTTTGTTTATTCTTGTAAAGAAATATTGTTAAGTTTAATTTTGTAAAATGACCCTGACTGATAGTATTGGAAAAATTATAACCGAAATAAAATATTGTTATAACCCAGAAAATAAATATGGATTACAGGAGTTTGAGTCTTTTATAAAAATTGATAATGATAAACTAATTCAAATTCCTTACTTTCCAACAGAAGAATGGAATGAAAGTGAAACTTTAAAAAAGTTTGAATTAGCAAGGAAAGTTGAATCTAAACTAATAGAATTAATTTTAAATTTAAAAATCATTAATTATCATTTTAAATATTTCGAAAATGAACTTGATGAAATGGAGAAAGCAATAATTGAGCTTGAAAATGGACTATATATTACTGAGAAAAATGGACCATTTGGATTAACTGATGTTGATTTGCATAGTATGCATACAATAGAATTTCTAAAATTAAAGGAAAATATTGAATCAGAATTTGAAATAAAACCTTTAATAATTCAATAATAATATCACTATAGCTAATATTTATTAATAAAAGCTGGTATAGTTTTTAAATAGAAAAAATATAGTAATACTCAAAAAGCTTCTAAATCACTAAAGATTTAGAAGCTTTTATTAGTTTTATAGCATTGGTATTCAGGATTGAATTGTGGGTGATTTTAACCTCTAAAATGTCCTACCCATTCTTTGAATTTACCAAATTGTTCTAATAGAAAAGATTCTTTTTCTTCTTCCTCTTGTGGTGAATCTGATCCAATAGGTAGAATATGTTCAAAATAAGTTCCCTTTAAAACTTTATTCAATAAACCTTCACCCATGAATGGTTTATCATCGTTCAACGTTTTAGTTGCTTTTAATAAATGACGAATGTCGTATTGTAATGGATTAATGTCTGGAACTTGCTTATTTAAATTAAGTAATTCATAAACTGCAATACGTGCGGTACGAACAGAACTTTCCATTGTGAAAACTACATCGTTATTGGTTTCTACAAATTGACCTACTAAACCTAGATTCTTACACTCATCTGGAACTACTTGTGGGCGGTCTCCTTTTGCTCTAGGCATAAACATAGATGTGATGTAAGGCATATAAGCAGAACGAGTGATTGTATTCTCAATAACGTCGTCTATTTGGTCTTCAATTCCTAAATGATAACATAATTCTGTTAGGATTTCGTTTCCTGTACAAGTAGGCATTGTTTTCTTAATGTAGTTTCCTTCTTTATCCATAAATAATGCATAAACCCAAAGAACTAAAATATCATCTGGTTGTGTAGGAAAATGTGGTTGACGATTACACGTAAAACTCATTAACCAATTAGAATCTGTAATTGTAATAATTCCGCCTGTAACTGTTTGACCTGAATATGGATCATTAACAGAATATTCTTTTAGTTTTTCTACTAATGCAGAAGGTTTACAAGTTAAAGTAACAGATTCCCATGAAGATTTTTCAATATTCCCACAAAATTTTTCTGGACGACCAAAAACAGGAGATTTAGCAGAAAGGTTTTTCCATAGTTTCCACCCTGCACTTTGACCACTAGTATTATTATCTATCGCTAAAACTGGTGCCGTTGTATTATCTCCATACGCAGTATCTTCAGTCATAGAACCAGTAGTTACAATAACATAATCATTTGGTGTGACAGGAATAATTACATCTTGTCCATCTTGTTCTGTTATAATTCCTTTGACTACTTTTCCTTCTGTATTAATTAATAAATCTAAATCTTTAACCAGTGTATTTAACTGAATTTTTACTCCTTTTTCTTTTAACCATTTACCTAATGGCGTAACAAAAGTGTCGTATTGATTGTATTTAGGAAATACCAATGAAGAAAGATCATTTAAACCATCAATCGCATGTAAAAAGCGATGCATATATAATTTGAATTCTAGTAAACTATGCCAATTCTCAAAGGCAAACATTGTACGCCAAAATGTCCAGAAATTACTTTCTAAGAATGATTGATTAAAATAATCTTCAATCGTTATGTCGTCCAATTCTTCTTTTTTCTTTAACAAAAGTTTGATAATAGCTAATTGATCTTTCTTATTCAAACCAAATTTACTAAAGTCTTTTACTTTCCCTTTTTCATGAATTAAACGTGCAATAGAATAATTAGAATCATTATCATTTACTAATCTATATTCGTCTAAAACACTATAAGGTTCTGGTAACTCTAATGCAGGAATGTCTTGGAAAATATCCCATAAATTCTCGTAGGTACAATCCATTTCTCGACCTCCTCGAATTATGTAACCATCTTTTGCATTTCCAGCTCCATCTAACGAACCTCCTTCTACCTGAAGTTGTTCTATAAATGTGATATTCTCTGGAGTGAAATGTCCGTCTCTAATAAAATAATAGGCAGTAGCTAAACCTGCAATACCACTTCCCACAATATATACCTTACTGTCCTTATAAGATTTTGTAGGAATTCCTTTATTGCGTTGGTAATTTCCTATTTGATCAGAGAAGGGATAAGATTTTTCTGGAGTGTTTCTTGGTGTTTCTTTACTTGCATCTGGTTGATGATCAATATTTCCGTAGATAGTAGAATGATTTAAAACGTTGTCAAATTTTGAAGTAACTTTATCCATAATTATTTATTTTAAGATTCTAGAATAAAATTACGCTTTATTACTTTTCTAAAGTATCCCGAAATTCGTCATTTGTATCCCAAATTTCTTTTTTTATATATGTTGTTGTTTTCTATATTGTTGAGGAGAAGTTGAAGTGTATTTTTTAAAAAACCGACCAAAAGATGAAGAAGAGTTGAAACCTAGATCTAATGCTATTTGGACAATTGTTTTCTCTGAGTAGCCAAGCAAAACATACGCTTCTTTTAATAAATACTCGTCAATAATAACATGTGGAGTTTTCTTAGTTGCTTTTTTTACAAGGTGAATCAAATATTTATTTGTAATAAACAATTGATCTGCATAAAACTGTACGTCTTTGTGAGCGATAACATTTTCTTGAACAAGTTGTGTAAACTTACAAAATAGAGTGTTGATTTCGCGGGAATAATTTTTATTTACTTTTGAATATTGTTCAGCAATTATAGAGGCAGATTCAAGAAGTAAAGTAAAAATAATCGATCGAATAATATCTTCTAAGAACAAAACATTTCTTTCTCGTTGTTCTTGAAGATAATTGATTAACATTAAAAGATGATTCGCATCTTTTTTATTTGCCTTACAAACTGTAAAGTTTTGATGTGTAAACAAATTAAGTTTATCAATAAAGAAAGGATTAGAAATGTTTTTAAGGAGAAAATTTTTCTCAAAAAATAACAATTTCATTCTAAAATTAGAGTTAGTATCTAGAATTTTCAAAACAGTAGAAGGAGCAGAAATCAAGAATTCGTTTTGAGTAATAAAATATTTCTGAGAATCTATCTCAACTTCTATCGAGCCAGATAAACAAATACAAAATGCATAAAAGTCGATTCGAAAAGATCTTTCAGGAAACGCAAAAATTGGATTTCCTGATGAGATATAATATAGTTTATTACAATTTACGCCATAAAAAGACAAGGTCTCTTTTAGGTTTTCATAGTTTTTCATGCTTGAAAATAATAGTTGGTCAGATCGTTTTTTTAGGGTAGTAGAATTGATATAGCAAAAATAAGAATTGTTTAGTAAGTAATTAAATACAATAAGGTATTTTAACTGTATTCTAATGTAAAAGTTATTTTCATATCAACTAAGTAGTTCTTAAATAAGAAATTTCATGAATATAATCAATGAAATATCGGCTAACAATGTTGAATGATGTAGTAATTTTTTGTAACAAGTAATACTTTTGGATTGTGTAGTTTGTTTCGGTTAAGATAAATTACCTTTGCAAAAAATCCGTTATGTTTTCTGCCATTAATAAAAAATTAAATTTAGATCCCGTTTATAATCTCCATTTTATTTTAATGTGTTTGAGTTCGTTGTTGTTTTCAGCGAGTTTTAATATGATGATTCCCGAGCTACCTGCTTATTTAAGCAGCATGGGAGGAGCAGAATACAAAGGATTTATTATTGCATTATTTACCTTGACAGCGGGAATTTCGAGACCTTTTAGTGGAAAATTAACCGATAAAGTGGGGCGGGTACCTATTATGGCAGTCGGTTCTATTGTCTGTTTTGTGTGCGGAATTTTATATCCTGTTTTAACAACCGTTTCAGGTTTTTTATTTTTGAGATTGGTACACGGCTTTTCGACAGGTTTCAAACCCACTGCAACAGCAGCTTATATTGCAGATATTATTCCGCGCGAACGTTGGGGCGAAGCATTGGGCTTGCACGGAATTTGTTTCAGTATCGGAATGGCAATTGGACCTGCATTGGGAAGTACAATTACATTATATACATCGATTAATGTGATGTTTTTTACGTCTTCGTTTTTTGCATTATTATCGATATTGATTTTATTCAATATGAAAGAGACCTTGCAAAATAAACAAAAATTTTCGTTCGGATTATTAAAGATTTCGAAGCAAGATGTTTTTGCAAAAGAAGCTTTGCCAGCGGCATTGATTACGTTTCTTTCGTATGTTGCTTATGGTTCTATATTGACATTAATTCCAGATTGGACCGAACATTTAGGTTTTCAAAATAAAGGGGTTTTCTTTATGGTATTTACAATATCATCTATGATGGTTCGTTTCTTTGCAGGTAAGATATCTGACCAAAAAGGGCGTGTGTTGGTGATAAAATTAGGCTTAGTTTTATTGATTATTGCATTGGTATTTTTGGCTTCTATTGATGCAAAAATAGGGTTGATTTTAGGGGGGGTGATGTATGGCATTTCAACCGGAATTCTTTCACCTGCACTAAATGCTTGGACAATAGATTTTAGTAAACCTGATGAACGTGGAAAGGCGATGGCAACAATGTATATTGCGATGGAAGCGGGGATAGGACTTGGAGCATTGTGTGCGGGTTGGTATTTTCAGGATTATTTGGATCGCATTCCGATGGTGATTTATGTTTCGGCATTTATCTGTCTTTTGGGAACCATTTACATGCTGAGATTTAAGAATAAGCCTCAAACAATTTAATTGAAAGAAATGAAAGCAGAATTATATCAATTTATAGCACAACAAATCGAAGATAAAATAACGTATTTGAATGGTTTGATTGACGATTTGCGCGCCTCGAACAACGATACCAAAAGTAGTATGGGCGATAAGTACGAAACATCGCGCGAAATGATGCAACAGGAAATTACTCGAATTCAAAACCAATTGAATGAAGTTTTAATTCAGCAAGACGTGTTTTCTAAAATAAAAATTGTGGAGAACAAAACCATTGGTTTAGGTAGTTATGTTGAAACTACGATGGGAAATTTCTGTATGGCGTGTAGTTTTGGGGAAATTATTTTCGAGAATAAAAAGATTTTTGTTCTATCAACTCAAACCCCTTTGGCTAGAATCTTGGTTGGGAAATCGGAACAAGATTCGTTCGAAATGAATGGAAAAGTTTTTGTAATTAGTAAAATTAATTAAGATAAAAAAGGACGTAGTTGCGGTACGTCCTTTCTAATTGAAAAGTATGTATTAGAATTGTGCGGCTTCCGTACTTTCGGCCATAGCTGTAGTAGATGAAATGCCTTGTTGCACTGTGTTTTGTACGTAATCGAAATATTGTGTTCCTACAAAAGATTGGTGTTTTACAGCTGCAAAACCTTCTTCTTGTAACGCAAATTCTTTTTCTTGTAATGCCGAATATCCCGCCATTCCTTTGGCTTTGTATGCACGTGATAACTCGAACATAGAGGTATTCATCGCATGGAAACCAGCTAAAGTGATGAATTGGAATTTGTATCCCATTTCAGCTAAATCTTCGCGAAATGTTTCCATTTGAGCTTCTGTTAAATGTTTTGCCCAATTAAATGAAGGCGAACAATTATAGGCTAACATCTGATTTGGATATTTTTCTCGAATCGCTTGTGCAAATTCTCTTGCCATTCCAAGATCTGGATTAGATGTTTCCATCCAAATTAAATCAGCATAAGGCGCATAGCTTAAACCTCGATTAATTCCTTGTTCCAAACCATTTCTCACATTGTAAAAACCTTCAGAAGTTCTACTTCCTTGTATAATAAAAGGTTGATCTCTTTCATCAATATCCGAAGTAATCAAATTCGCAGCTTCTGCATCAGTTCTGGCAACCAATAGAGTAGGAACGCCGCAAACATCTGCTGCTAAACGAGCTGCAACCAATTTGTTAATTGCTTCTTGTGTTGGAACTAAAACTTTTCCTCCAAGATGACCACATTTTTTGGCTGATGACAATTGATCTTCGAAATGAACGCCAGCAGCACCAGCTTCTATCATTTGTTTCATCAATTCATAAGCATTCAAGTTTCCTCCAAATCCAGCTTCTGCATCGGCAACAATTGGTACCATATAATCAATGTTTCCCTGTTCGGTAACAGATTGTATTTCATCGCGACGACGCAACGCATTGTTAATACGTTTTATCACCATTGGAACCGAATTGGCTGGATACAATGATTGATCTGGATACATTTCTGCCGAAAGATTTGCATCTGCAGCAACTTGCCATCCCGAAAGATAGATTGCATCTAAACCAGCTTGCACTTCTTGTATGGCTTGATTACCATTCAAAGCGCCTAAACCCGCCATAAATGGCTTCGAATTTAAACCTTCCCAAAGTTTCTTAGCACCTAATCTTGCTAAAGTGTAATCGATGTCCAAAGAACCTCTTAATCGAATAACATCTTCTGCTGAATAAGGACGAACAATGTCTGTCCAGCGTGGATTAGTTTCCCAATCCTGCCGAATCTTTTGAATTCTTTCTTGATTGCTCATAATTGTGTTTTTTGTGTTTTGTTTATGAATGTGTGTTGTGTGTGTATTTCTTTTTGTGTGTGTCTGGTTATAAGGGCTTAATCAATATACTTATAGGCTTCTAATGTTAAAAATTCGGTAAACTTGTGCGATAAAACTAATTCGTCAAAGATTGAAATAGCTTCTTCAAATCTTCCGTTCAAATAGTTTTCCTCACCAACTAATTTTTTTATTTTTTGAACCTCTTCGGCTCTTAATTTTTTGTATTTGTCACTGTTAAATTCGCATCCGTTTTCTAACGTAATCGACTGGCTTAACCATTGCCAAACCTGCGTACGAGAGATTTCTGCTGTTGCTGCGTCTTCCATTAAGTTATATAAAGCTGCGGCACCTTTTCCAGATAACCAACTTTCGATGTATAAAATTCCGACATTAATATTGTCTCGAATCCCTTGCTCTGTAACTGTTCCTTTTGGCAATTCTAACAAAGCCTCGGCAGTTGTTACAACATCTTCTCGCTTATTGTCAATTTGATTAGCTTGTGGCATATATTCGTCAAAAATATCTTTTGCGACTTTTACCAAAGCAGGATGCGCAACCCACGTTCCATCGTGTCCATTTTTTACTTCGCGAAGTTTATCATTCTTCACTTTTTCAAAGGCAATTTCATTGACTTTTTCATCATTCTTAATCGGAATTTGAGCAGCCATTCCACCAATTGCATGTATGTTTCGTTTATGACAACGTTGGATAACTGCTTGCGAATATGCAGCCATAAAAGGCGAAGTCATCGTAACTTGTGAACGATCTGGAACAATAAAATTTGGGTGTTTCTTAAATTTTTTGATATAAGAAAATATATAATCCCAACGACCGCAGTTAAGGCCTGCGATGTGGTCTTTTAATTCGTAAATAATTTCATCTAACTGAAAAGAAGCTGTTATAGTTTCGATCAAAACTGTAGCTTTAATCGTAGCTTGTGGAATGTTTAAATAATTTTGTGCGAAAACAAAAACATCGTTCCACCAGCGTGCTTCTAGGTGATGTTCTAATTTAGGAAGATAGAAATAAGGCCCACTTTGCTTGGAAAGTAACGTGTGTGCATTATGGAAAAAATATAAACCAAAGTCAAATAGTGAGCCTGATATTTCTTGTTTATCTATTATGATATTCTTTTCATTCAAATGTAAACCTCTCGGTCTTACAAGCAAGACAGCAGTCTTTTCGTTTAATTGATACTTTTTTCCATTATTTTCGAATGAAATAGTACCATTTACAGCATCTCTTAAATTTTGTTGTCCTTGAAGATTGTTATCCCATGTAGGAGAATTACTATCTTCAAAATCGGCCATAAATGTTTTAGCGCCAGAATTTAACGCGTTAATTACCATTTTACGGTCAACAGGACCAGTTATCTCAACGCGTCTGTCTTGTAAATCAGCTGGAATAGGAGCTGCTGTCCAATCGCCATTTCTGATTTCTTTTGTTTCTGACAAAAAAGTTGGAAAATTACCCAAATCAAAAAAGATTTGTCTTTCTTGTCGATTCGCCAAAAGTTCTAAACGTCTTTCGTTGAAATTTTTGTGTAAAGCTGTTAAAAATTTAACCGCTTCGGTTGTCAAAATATCTGGATAACTATCCAGCTTATTCTGCGATAATTTTAATTCACTTGTAATAGTATCCATTTTTTTGTGTTTTTGTTGTAATTTTGGTTTTGGTTATTCGAGCGGAATTTTACTTCCAGCGAACGTTCGCTAAATTATAAAAATTCGTTTACATTTACCAAATATTTTTGAAAAAATTATGCAAGAAGAATACATTAAATTAATTTTTGGGTTAAAACTAAAACAATTAAGAACGGCTAAAGATTTGTCGTTGTTTAAGTTATCTAAGTTAACTGGACTTTCGAAATCGTATTTGAATGAGATCGAAAAAGGTAAAAAATATCCAAAAACTGATAAAATTGTTGCTCTTGCCGAAGCGTTGGAAATTCCTTATGATGAGATAGTTTCTTTAAAATTGGATAAGAATTTAGCGCCAGTCGCTGAGATTCTACAATCAAATTTATTGCAAGAAATTCCTTTGGAACTCTTCGGAATTGAAGAAAGAGATTTAATTGAGATCATTTCTAACGCACCAATGAAGGTAAATGCGTTCATTTCTACGTTGATTGAAATAGGTAATAATTACAATCTTACACGCGAAAGTTTTTTCTTGGCTTCGTTGAGGTCTTTTCAGGAAGCAAATGATAATTATTTCCCTGAAATTGAAAAATCTGCAAAGAGTTTTTTACAAGAATATTTGATTGAATCAGAAGATTTTGTAAAAAATGAAACGATGGAAGAAATTCTGAAAGAAGAATATAATTATACCATTCTTTATGAAGATTTCACTTCGTTAGGAGGGAAGGATTTAGCGAAATTACGTTCTATTTTTATCAAAGAGAAAAAGCTGTTGTATATCAATATTAATTCTGACAATGATCAAAAACGATTTATTTTAGCGAAAGAATTAGGCTATAATTATCTTGATTTGAAGGAACGTTTGTATACATTTTCGTGGGCAAGTTTTGATAATTTTGATCAATTGTTAAACAATTTTTATGCATCTTATTTTGCTGGAGCTTTGTTGTTACCAGAAGAAAAACTGTTGAAGGATATGCAGAATTTGTTTGCTATAGAGCATCATGATTTGTCTAAATTTCAAGAAATTCTTGGAAAATATACCGAATCACCTGAAACGGTTTATCAACGAATGACAAATTTGTTACCCAAACATTTTAATATTCGTGATTTGTTTTTCTTGCGTTTGTCAGCAAAAGTTGGTTCAAATTCATATAAATTAACGAAAGAACTTCATCTTAATCAACAACAATCGCCACAAGCAAATGAAACGGATGAGCATTATTGTCGTCGTTGGGTTTCGTTAAATGTTTTGAAAGAATTGGAAAAACATCAAGATGATCATCATGAGATTTCTGCACAAATTTCGTTGTATCCGTTCAATAATAATCAAAAATATTATGTAATTTCTTCTGCAACGAAAGATCCATTCAATCCAAATTATTTACGAAGCGTAACGATTGGTGTATTGTACAAATCAGCTCAACGTAAAGTGAAATTTATGAATGATCCCTCAATTCCTGTAAAAGAAGTTGCGGTTACGTGTGAAAATTGTGGTATGAAAGACTGTGCTGAACGTGTTGCTGAACCAATTCGTTTTGAAAAAGATATCCGAAATAAACGATTAAATGTTACGATTAATGATTTTATAAAAGAGCAGAGTAAGTAATATTATCTACCGTAAAATAAAAAGGAGAACTTGTTTCAAGTTTTCCTTTTTTTATGTTTAATCTAAATATTCTAATCTATTTTCAATTAATATTACATAATGTTGAAGCGAAAATGTGTTTCCTCTTTCTATGGTTGTGCAATCAAAATTACGGAATTGTAATTCGTTGAATAATGTTTTGACATAACATCTTCTTGCAGAATTCCAAGAACTGTTTCCTACATTTTGATTAAAGCGTTCGATTAATTCGTTGTCAGTTAATTCACGAAATAATACGACAAATTCATTTTTTAGATTTTCCATTGTTTTAATTTTTTAATGATAAAAACAACAGGATAGAGTGGAGAATAACCTTTTATTTTGGCGTTTGCCCTCATTCTATACCACCGTAGCGCGGTTTTGGCTCGGTTGGTGTTCTGATTTTTCAGAAACTCCTGATGATTGATAGAGTAAATATAGGCATAAATTTTAAAAACAAAAAAAGGAACTCAAAAAAGTTCCTTTTCAATATTTTTATTCGGATAATTCTAACCAACGGAATTCTTTTTCTTCTAATTCGTCTACAATTTTTTGTAGTTCATCTCCAATAGTTGTGATTTTGTCGTAGCCTAAATTTGGATCAGAAAGTAAATTCGTTAATTCTTCTTTCTTGGCTTCAAGAATTGGTAAAGATTTATTAATTTCTTCTAATTCTCGTTGTTCTTTAAACGATAATTTTTTTGGTTTTGTCTCTACAATCTTCTCTTTCGATTCAACTTTTTCCTGAATAACGATTTCTTTTTCAACCTTTTTATCGTCAGTTACAGGCTTGTTTTTATTCTCGATGTGATATTCTGTATATGTTCCCATATAACGAGAAATTTTTCCTTCGCCTTCAAAAATCATCAATTCATCGACCACTTTATCCATAAAATATCTATCGTGGGAAACAACTAATAAACAACCTTGATATTCTTCTAAGAAACTTTCAAGAACCGTTAAAGTAGGTAAATCTAAATCGTTTGTTGGCTCATCAAGAATCAAAAAGTTAGGATTTTTATACAAAATTGCTAATAATTGCAGACGTTTTTTCTCTCCACCACTTAACTTTGAGATAAAAGTATGTTGTTGTTCTGGCGTAAATAAAAACATTTCTAAGAATTGCTCTGCACGCATTTCTTTTCCATTTGCAAGCGGGAAAAAATCTGCGATATCTTTTACAAATTCAATGACACGTTCGTCGCCTTTAAATTCGATTCCATCTTGTTTAAAGTGTCCAATATTTAAGGTTTCTCCACGTTCAATTGTTCCAGAGTCCATCGTTTCGATTCCTTCTAACATTTTCAAGAAAGTGGTTTTTCCAACACCATTTTTTCCGACTAAACCAATTTTTCCACCACGAGCGAAAATATAAGAGAAATCATCTAAAATTTTCTTTTGACCAAATGCTTTCGAAACATGTTCCATTTCGATGATTTTTTGACCCAAACGCGTCATCACCATTTCTAATTTTACTTGTTGATCGACAATTTTATGTTTAGCCACTTTTTCAGTATCATAAAACGCATCAATACGAGATTTAGACTTTGTTGTACGCGCTTGCGGTTGACGACGCATCCATTCAATCTCTTTACGATAAAGGTTTTTCGCTTTGTCAATTGTTGCATTTTGATTTTCGATACGCAATGCTTTGTTCGTAATATACGTTTCGTAATTTCCCGAATGTACATACAATGTTTTGTCCTCCATTTCGAGAATTTTGGTACAAATTGCATCTAAGAAATAACGATCGTGCGTAACCAAAATCAATGTTTTGTTTTCTTTGTTCAAGAAATATTCAAGCCATTCCACCATTTCAATATCCAAATGGTTGGTAGGCTCATCTAAAATCAAAAGAACATATCCAGTTTCGAAGCTTAAATCAATCAAAAATTTTGCTAAAGAAATACGTTTGCGCTGACCACCAGAAAGTTTTCCAATTTTTTGATCCAAGAAATCAATTTTCAATTTTGATAAAATTTCCTTGATTGTTGGTTCAACTTTCCATGCATCTAAAACATCCATTTTTCCCATTAAATCAATTAAATCAGGATTTGTTGGATCATTTTCGATCATGTTTTCATATTGTCGAACAACATCTAAAACTTCATTCGAATGATTGAAAATATATTCTTCACTTTTCAAGTTTTCGTCAAAGTCATCACTTTGATCCAACATCAAGATTTTAACACCTTTATTTGGACGAACTTCGCCAGAATCGGCAGTTTCTAATCCAGCTAAAATTTTAAGTAAAGTAGATTTTCCACTTCCATTTTTTGCTACGAATGCGATTTGGTCTCCTTCATTTACATGAAAATTTACATCTTCAAATAAAGTTCTGATTCCGTATGATTTGGTTAGATTTTCAACTGTAAGAAAATTCATGGTTTATTATCTGTTTTGTAAATTAAAAAAAGATGCTAAATCTTTTCTGTTTCGATTTGTTTCATCGATTGTTTAGCTTTTCTTATTTTAACGATTAGAATAGCCAAAGATAAGACAAAGCAAATACTTCCTATTACAATTAGATTATTTAAATGTGGTTGAATTAACGCAGGATCGCCTTTTTCGATGAAAAGTATTCGGAATATTTTCAAATAATGTGTTAATGGAATGCAATCTGCAATTGCTTGAATCCATTTTGGCATTTGACTTAAAGGCCATGTAAATCCACTTAAAATGAAACTTGGTGTTGCAACAACCATCAAAACTTCGGTTGCTTTTAATTGGCTTGGAAGGAGAATGCTGACTAAAAATCCTAAAAAACAAACGGCTAAAATAAATGCAAGAGAAGAAGTGAAGAATGGCCAAAATTCGGTTTCTAATTTCATGTCATAAAACATTCCGAACCAATAATACAGCATATATATAAATACTGACATAAATAAATAAGGGAAGGTTTTGACAAATAAAATGGTAAATGGATTGGATGATTTTGAGATTAATTCATTAAATGTTCTGTTCTCAAATTCTGAAGCAAATGAAAGTGCTAAACCTAATAATAAAACCTGTTGCAAAACGGTTAATAAAACACCTGGAAGCATAAAATATAAATAGTTTCCACTTCTGATATTTTGGCGAATCATGGTAGATTTGAACGGTTCGTAGCTTTGTGTTGCAATATATTCTGGAACGCCTTGTTTTCGAGCTGTTTCTATTGAAATTCCGGCTTTCATTGTTGTTAGAACTGTCGTAATTGCGATTGCCGCTGTATTAGAAGTTAACGTGTTTGAAGCATTTACAAAATAAGCAATTTCGGGTAATTTTTTTTGTTGTACATCAGACTGAAAGTTTCGAGGAATGACAACCACAACTTCAGCTCCGATTGCTAAAGCTTTATTCTTAGAATCAAATGTTGAAGGTAAAACTTCAGCAACTTTCACCGATTCATTTTCATCCAACATCTGAATAATTTTTTGACTTGTCGTCGTACGATCTTCGTCTACAACAATAATTGGTAAATCGGTTACATTTCCTTTTTTATAAACATTTCCGATCAGGACACCATACATAATAGGAGCTCCCAAGAATAAAATTGGTAAAACAGGATTCTTGAAGAAAAGTTTGAATTCTCGTATAATTAAATGAAAAATCGTTTTCATCAGAATTTATTTAGCGTTAAGATCTAAAACTACATTTGCTTTTGTCAATAGTTGAGCAGCTTGTTTATAGTCAACAGGAACAACTTTCACTTCATATTGCGATTGTTGTTGATCAATATCAGGATAAGCAGTTGAAATATTAGCATACGAATTAAGCACTTTTATCGAAACAATTTTACCTTTCAAAACCATATTATTTTTATAAGGAACTTTTAAATTGACGATTTGATTTTTTTGCAATTGTCCGATTTTATTCTCAGGAATTGTAAATCTAAAAAATGTAGTTTCTTCTAAAATTCCGGTTGCAATAGAATATCCAGCCAAAGCTAATTCTCCAACTTTTAGATTAATTGTTTCAACCGTCATATCTTGTGGTGCTTTGATGTATCTTTCCGCCTCAGCAACATCTACTTCTTGCAAAGCTCCCAAAGCACGCTCTTTTTGTCCCAAAGCCATTTGTTGTTGCTCTACACGCGCACCATTTTCGGCATCAGCTAATTCCGCTTTTGCAGCTAAATATTGGTTTTTAGCGCCTTGATATTTAGCATAAACTTCATCATAACTTTGTTGTGGAACAAGACTATCTCGAAGCATATTTTTTAGTCGATGATTTGATTTTTCTGCATAATCTAATTGCTCTTTCAAGCCAGCAACTTTTGCACGCAATTGTTTCAATTGATTATCTGTAGCACCTTTTTTCGCCATTTCGTATTGAGCTTCGGCAGAATTTACAGCACCTTCTGCTTGACTTTTCTTCGCATCAACTTCTGGTAATTGTAAGATAAAAAGCGTTTGTCCTTTTTTTACTTCATCACCTTCGTGAACTAATATTTGATCTATTTTTCCTGGAATTTTTGTTACAACGCTAATTTGATCGCGCTCAATTTTACCTTGAAAAATAGTTTGCTCTTCTTTTTTATTTTCCTTGTCAGATGATTTACAATTTGTAAAAAGTATTAATCCGCTTAAAGCAAAAATATAGTATAGTGTATTTTTCATGATTTTAATTTGATAATTGATTAAATAATTCTCCAGAAGTTTGAAGTAATTCGTAGGTTTTAGAGCGTTGATCTAAGATTTGAGCATAATAACCTAAATTGACTTTGTAATAATCATTTTCGGCAGCCAAACGTTCGGTTACATCTATTAATCCTTCTTGAAATCGTCTTGAAGCGATTTCTAAATTATTTGTTGCAATGGTATTTTGTTGATTATTTACTTTCAATTTTTCAGTAGAAGTTTCATAATCAATTTTGTTTTTACTTAATAATAAATTCAGTTTTTCTTGCGAATTTCTCAACTTGTTTTCATTTATTAAAATGTCAGTTTTTGCTTGTGCTAATTTATTTTTGTGTTGTCCGCCATCCAACAATTCCCACTTTGCGCCAATACCAATCAAAATATTAGGGAACATCGAAAATTGGTTCATTTTTAAATTAACATCACCTAATACATCACCATCTTTTAATTTGAAATGACTTCCAAAAATTGAGGTGTAATTGGTATTCGCGAATGCAAAAACTTGCGGTAAATGTGAACCTTTTTCCTTTTGATACAGAAATTCGTAAGCTTTTACAGAGTGTTCAAGTGCTTTCAATTCTTTTTTATTTTCTAAAGTATAGCTTGAAGCAAGAATATCAATAGGTGTAAGTTCGTATTGAATTTGTTGAAGATCTTGTTCAGATAGATGCGTCAACATTTCTAATTTTTTGTATAGCAATTGTCGATTACCATTCAGTTCTACTTGTCGAGCTTCTAATTCTAGCATTGCTAATTTTATTTTTTCACGATCGTATGGAATAGCTAAACCATTTTGAATTGCTTTCTGCACTTTAAGATGTTCTTTATCCAATCGTTTTGCAGAATTTGAAATTAATTCTTCTACTTTGACCAATAACATCAATTGATCATAAGTTTGTAAAATATCTTTGGTTATAGTTTCTTTTTCGGCTTCTTTCAAATAATCTAAAGCAGTACTTTTTTCCTGAATAGCATTCAACGCATTTGGAATTTGTAATCCCGAAAATATAATTTGAGTAGCGTTAACTCCCACAGTAAATAATCCTGCTGAGGTATTGAATCTTTGATTACCCGAAAACAATTCTGTTGACAAAATATCGATTGATTTGGTTGGAATATCGATGATTCCGTTCGAGTTTAGATAACCACCCAGTGCAATTGCAGATAAATTTGGTTGTCGTTTACCTTTTACTTCGTCATATTGGTAATTGTTTTTTTCGACTTCCAGTTGTTTATTTTTTAATTCATAACTTGACTCAATCGCTTTTTCAACAGGCAATCGAAGTTGTGATCAATCAATTGTTGTGCAAATCCCGAAATAGAAGTCAATAATGGAATAAAAGATAAATATCGAATAATAAGCATCCTATAATTTTTGACTAAAATTAACAAAAAATATACCATGAATAAAAGTCAATATTAGAATGTCATTAAAAATAAAAATCCTGAAACTTTTTAAGGGTTCAGGACTTCCAAAAGTTGCCAAAAAAATGGCGCATAGTTCAATGTATTTAATATTTATTATCAATAATATCCAACGTTTCGTTTAATGATTCTTTCATCATTTTCTCTAAATAATCCGTCGTACTTTTATTGATTGTTTCGTCTATATATTTAGTTCCACCAATTGTTTCGCTATATTTTAAAGCATTATTTTTAAGGTCTAAAATATTAATATAGACATATGTTTTTGCGATGTATTTCTGTTTGTTGGCAGGATCATAATCAAGACCCGATTTTACATTAATCAAAACTAAATCATCTTGATTAATCGCTTTTTTTAAATCATTAAATTTAACTTGATTTACATTTTCCTTTGTGATTAATTCATTCGGAACTAAATTTTTATCAAATCTATCAATCATTTGATAAGTGTACTTGTTGTCGTTTAATATTTTTTCAGATTTATCACGAATTACTTTTACAATATCAAATTTAGAATTTATTTGTTTGAGCTGGTTTTCAATTGATTTTGAATCAATGTTTTGATCTAAATTTTGAGAATTATGATCAAAAAAACCAAGGGAATCTATGTTAATGAGAACACCAACTTTGTTTACAGGAACGTCTAAAGCATTTTCGTAAGTTACCGTATTAAGTGCTAATTCTTTTGGAGCTTCTTTTTTTTGCTCGCAAGATTGGGTAAAAAACAATACCCCAACAATAAAATAAACTAATTTTTTCATACACTATCCTATTACCTCTTTAAAGGTAGTGATTTATAATGTTTTATAATAAAATTATTGCTAATAATTTTCTTCTTCTTCATCGTCAAAAGTTTTGGCAATTTTTTCAATGTTTAAGCTTTTTGCCATCGCATCAAAAATCTCTTTATAAGTGCCGTTCATTTTGTAGACATCTTCATGAATCCCGTGTTCTACAACTTCGCCTTGTTTCATCACGTATGTATAATCGGCATCGATAATTTGAGAAATACTATGCGAAATAATGATAACTGTTCGATCTTTTTTGATGGCATCCAAACTATTTTTAATCTGTTCTGTCGCAATTGCATCCAAACTTGCAGTAGGTTCGTCTAGAAAAATAATTGGTGGATTTTTGAGAAACATACGTGCTATGGCGATGCGTTGTTGTTGACCGCCAGATAACAATAAGGCTTTGGATTGATAACCTTCTGGCAAGTCCATAATTTGTTCATGAATATAAGCGCGTTTTGCAGCATCTTCTATTTCTCCGAAAGTTGCGTTTACATTTCCATAACGAATATTTTCTTCAATTGTTCCATTAAAAATGTGATTTTTTTGTAAAACCAACCCAATATTATCACGTAAAAATTGCGTGTCATATTCTTCTAAATCAATTCCATCAAGTAGAATTTTTCCAGAATCAGGTTGATAAAATTTATCTAACAAATTAATCACTGTACTTTTTCCAGCACCAGACAAACCAACTAAAGCAGTAATTTTATTGGGTTGAATTGTCATGTTGATATTTTTCAAGGCTTTGTAACCATTTGGATAAGAAAAGTCAACATTTTGGATTTCGAATTTTCCTTTTAGATTTGTTGGAAGATAATTCCCAGATGATTCTTTTTCATTGTCTGCTTTCAAAATTCCAAAGAAACTTTCGGAATAAATCATAGCATCATTCATTTCATCGTAAATACGATGCAGTTGACGAATAGGCGCAGAAACGTTGTTAAACAACAAAATATGAAACATAATTGCACCAATTGTCATTTGTCCGTCAAGAACCAAATACGAAGTTAAAATAATGATAATCACTACGCCAAACTGCTCGATAAAAGATTTTAAACCATCAAAAAAGAAGCTTGTTTTGCGTGTTTGCATTTGATTATTCGTCAATTCTTTTTGCAAATCAAGTTGTTTTTTACCTTCTATATCTTCTCGGTTAAATGATTTAATTACTGTAATTGAATCAATTATGCTGATAATTCCTTGTGATTTTTGTTCACGATAACCTCTTAAGTTTCGTCGCCAACCACTCAGCTTTTTCGCTTGCTGTTGCGTGATAATGAAATAAATCGGAACGATACAAAGTCCAACCAATCCAACATAAAAATTAGCATTGAACATTAAAATTAAAGCAACAATTGAATTGGCAAAAAGTGGAAGAATATCGATAAAAAAGTTTTGAACTAAACGTGTCAAACTTTCAATTCCTCTGTCAATACGGGTTTGAAGTTTTCCTGCTTGATTATCTTGATTTGTATAAAATGCCATTCGGTACGTCAAAATCTTTTCGATAATGGTTTGTGCTAAATCTTGTGAAACTAAGATTCTAAGCTTTTCACCATAATATTTTTGACCAAATGTGATAAAAGCATTCAAGATTTCTTTTGTCATCAAAACAATTGAAATAAACGAAATGATTTTCAGACCTTCTTTTAATCCTTTTCCAGCTTCAACCAAACCATTTATAGAATCTACGGTATATTGTAAAATAAGGGCATTTACTTGTGAAGTAAAAGATCCAACTAAGGTTAGGAGCAAAGTTGCGACAACCAAAGAACGATAAGGTTTTACAAATGGACGTAGATTTTTAAACAGCTGGATGATTGTCATTTTTTATTCTTTTAACGGTTGTTCTTTCACAAAAACGTGACCAACTTTTGTGAAATCGTAAGCAATCTCGTATAAATACTCTAATAGATCTTCAATCAGTTCAGAATCATTTTGCAAAGCCTCTGTTTCAATTTCCGTATAAACAACAGTTTTTTCTCTAAACTCTATTGTTTTTGGTAAATTTTCTGTTTCATATTCACCGTAAAGCCGAATGTTTTGTAACAATAATTGCAAAATTTTCTTCATCAATCGAATATGTTCTGAAGTTAAAATAACGGAATTGTTTTTCTTTAAAATTTTAACTAAACCAACTGAATATGAGACAAATGATTGATTGAAAATGGTGAATTTATTCAGTACGTTAGCATTTTCTTGTTTTCCTTTCGGTTCAGAAATTACACGCTGAAAAACTGAATTAATATTTGCCATTGCAATAAAAACATCTTTTCTAGCTAATTTATAATCTGTTGTAGAAACTTCGTTGTCGGCTAATTTTTTAAAAACCAAATAGATAAACTCATAATTTGCAATCAATGCTTTTTGAATATATTCGTTCATATTATTTTTTTCCCAAGTTGGTAAAATCAAATAACTCGAAATAAACGCCATAAATCCTCCAACAAGTGTATCAATAAAACGTTCTTGAATAATATACAATGAATCTTTTTGCGAATAAAAACTAAACGAAATAAGAATATACGCGGTTAAGTAAAATGTACCAATTGCATATTTGTGACGAATAAAAGTGTAGGCCATTAACATGAAAATAAGCATTAAAGCAAATCGGATACTGTGTTGAGGAATTATCAATAATATTAAAACCCCAACTAATCCACCGCCAATTGTTCCTTTCAAACGCTGAAAGTTTCGTTTTTTTGTTACACTAAAACCAGGTTTTAAGATTACTAGAACTGTCATCAAAATCCAGTAACTATGATAAGTCATCGGAATAATAAATGTGACGCCATAAGCTAATAACATTACAATTGATGCACGAATTGCATGTCTAAAAATTGAAGATTTTAGATTCAGATGATCTTTTAATTTTCGTAAAGAATAATCAACTGTAGGTTCAAAATGTTCGGCATGATCCAGCGGATTTTTCTTTTTTTCTGTGAACGAATCATCATAAAAAAACTTATGAATAAACTCTATTTTATAAACAATTTGCTTTAGATTGATATAAATTTTAGATAAAACGATTGGTTTTTGTCCTTCTGCATATAATTCTTTGATGGCATCATCAATCTTTTTCAACTCAACTTCAAAGTCAAAAGTAGGTTGTTTAGGACGTTTGTTCGAGTTAATATGATAAGCAATCATTTTAAGCTCATGCGCTAATTTATTCATTAAATTATAGATTTTGCGCATAGCTTTTGTATCACCGTAAACTTCTCGAATTTTTACATAATCGTATTGAGTCGCGGTAATATTCTCGAAAATATCGATTAAGTCAGAGAAAATAAATACAATCGAACGCCCAATTGGAGTCTGGTCTTTTACCAATTTTTTATTCGAAAAAACTAATTCACGAACTAAACTTTGTTTTTCATTAATTACAACATGTTCATCGATTAATTTTTTGATAATATCATCATAATTTGAGTCTTTATCAAACATAGAAGCCTTGATTCGAATGTATTCAGAAATATGAATCATTGTATCAGCTAAGTTTTGCTGCGCCATACGATAAGGACGAAAAGTGCTAATAGCTAGACTAAAAATAGTGTACCAAGCTGCTCCAGCCGTCACAAAAAGCGCAATATGAAGAGGGCTTAACTCATGTCGTAAATCATTCATATTCATTACCATTGACATCATAATGACCATTCCAAGCGCACTCGTACGTTGTCCCCAAACGGTTAACATATTAGAAAAGAAAACGATAATTGTTAAACAAATACCTAGAAATATTGGGTAACTATTAATCGTTTTGGTGAAATACGAAACAAAGAAAATCAAGAGCACGGAAAGCCACATCAGGTTTCGGCGTTCTTTAAATGGACCAGGTGTATCCGTCATGTGTGCTAAAACTGCACCAAGACTTATCGTTACACCGGCATATAAATCGCCAAACAAGCTGGCTACGATAGGCGGAATGATAATCGCTAAAGAAGTTTTTAAGCCATCTGAAAGCGCTTCTCCGTAGATAAAGTTTTCAATTTTATTGATGATTTTCAATTGTAATTTTTTAAGGTTGAAAATTGTTGTATAAAATTAACACAACTTTTTTCGAAACCCAACTAAACTCGTGAAGTTTTTAGAATATGAAAACCATCAATGCTTTGTGTAAAAATTAAAGTTGTTGTGCCGCCATCAATAATTTTGAATTTTTTCTTGATAACATCTATTGGCTGATTGTAATTTTTGACTAATAAATTCGCTTTTGTTTTTAGAATTTCTTTTTTTGGATTTTTAATTTCTTCTTCAATTAAGTAAATTTTTCCAGGAAAATTTTCTAAAAGTTCATTCGAAGTATACAAATGAGTATTCTGATGAAGTTTATGAAGATTGAATTTTTCGCTCAATAATTTGAAAGCACCAGTTTTTAGAATCGCAACATTTGGTTCGTAAATATAATGTTGAATTTCTTCAAAACTTGCATTTGCACTATATTCTTCTTCAAAATGGAAAGAAAATTCGGGTTGATTATTTTCTAAATTAACAGCTTTTATCAAAGGATTTTTTGTCGAAGAATTTTTATCTAAAATGATTAGAAAATCTTTCACTTCATTTTTTAATGCAACAATGTGTATTTCAAAAATTGAATCAATTTGTTGTAGGGTAGAAGTGATGTCTAATAAAGGCGAAAGCTTGATGATAATTTTCTCTGTTTTTTCGGAAAAAGTTGGAATCCATTCTAAAATATTTGGCTCTAAATCTTCCAAAATAAATTTTCTTCCGCTCGAATTTCTTCTTGCTGGATCGAGATAAATAACATCAAATTTTAATGTAGGATTTTCTTCAAAAAAAGACTGAAAAGTTCCTGTATAGGTTTCTAAATTTGGCGCTAAAATTTTAGCATTATGTTGTACAATCTCACTCAATTCAGGATTTTGTTCGATGTGATATACTTTGTCAAAATTCTTTGCAAAAGCCATGGTATCAATTCCAAAACCTGCGGTTAAATCAATCAAATTTTTTCCTTTAACTAAAGTTGATTTATAATTTGCTGTGGCTTCTGAACTTGCTTGTTCCAAATTAATTGAAGGCGGAAAATAAATATTTTCTGTCGAATAAAGTGTTGGAAATTTATGTTTTGAAACTTGAATCCCTTTCAATTGTTGTGCAATTTCAGCAGAAGAAATTTCTTCAAACAACGATTTTTTCAAACCTATAGATTTGATGTCTTCATGTTCGATTATTTTCAGATAATCTTGAAATTCTTTTGTTAAAATAGTTGGATTCAAAATGTTATTTTTTGACGTAAAATATTATTTTATTAAACACAAAACTTCAGTATCCATCACAGCTACTGAAGTTTCGATTATATTATTAAGTTCTTTTAATGAAATTGGCATCCAATTCATGCAAAAACTATTTTTTTTCCTCTTTTTCTGCCAAACGAGTTGGAACAATTGGAACAAAAAGTGCTTGTTTTACCACTTTTTCTTTTGGCGATTTCTCAATCACATCCGCAGGATTTCTAAATTTGTTAACACCAATTAATTTAATAGTTTGCTCATCAAAATCTTTTTGCTCTTTTTTCGCGCTTGTGTAAACAAAATCTTGAATAGTTTCATTTTGTAAAGCTTTTACAAAACCGCCTACATTTTGTATCGTTTTGAACAATTCTAACGCATTTTCAGCCATTTGATTTGTCAAACTTTCGATGTAGAAAGAACCAGCAGCAGGATCAGCAAATTGATTCAAATAAGATTCTTTTTGCAACAATAATTGTTGTTTTGCGGCTAATTCTAACCCAAAATCAGACTCTTTATTTACTTCATCATATGATCCAACAAAAACAGCATCGCTTGAACCGAAAATAGCCGAAGAAGCTTCTATTGTAGAGCGAATAACGTTGTTGTAAATATCTAATTTAGATTTATTGCGATCTGATGTTGAAGTGAAAATAAATGCTTCACTTTCTTTGTTATATTGCTCCAAAATCATTTTCCATAAAAAGCGGAATGCTCTTAATTTTGCAACTTCGAAGAAATAATTACTTCCAACAGCGAATTTAAAATAGATTTTGTCCGCAATATCAGCTCCAAAATTTTCTAAATATTCTACAGCATGCGCAAGTGTTATCGCGATTTGTTGAACATGATTTGCACCAGCATTTTGATAAACATCTCCTTGAATTGAAATTACTTTTTCGAAATTTTTCAACGCTAAAGATTCTTTCACAACTTCTTTTGATGCTTTTTCTGAATCATTTTGCCAAAGTCCATTCTGAGCCAAATATCCATAAATATCTAAATCTAAATATTTCAGATTTGGAAGATTTTCAAGCGATTTTAAATCAGAAGTTCCATTATATTTAATAAATAAATCTAGATAATTAGGAAGTTCTAACGATGAATCAATTTGATTTTGATTAATCAAATATCCATACAAAAAGCTGTAATCTTGGTTTTTATTTCCAGTATATTTCGAAATAATTTTCCAATCTTTTGAGGATTTTGGTAAAGGTTGTACAGCCGAATAATCGACATCATCCTTTGTATATAATGGTTTTACATTTATTTGATCGTTCGTTCCCCAAACTAAAGTTTCATTATATTCTAAACCTTTTAGCTCGACTTGAACTTTATTTTTCCATTCTTTTTCAGAAATAGAATCAAAATTTTCAAATAACTTACTCATTTTCTTTATTTTGTGGCTTCGTAACTTTTTCTTGCTGAATGATAAAAATATCTTCATCATCTTTTTTCAAGAAATGCTTTTCTCTTGCAATCCTTTCAATTTCAGCAGGATTACTATTTAGTTGATTTAATTTTTCAGACTCAGTATCCAAGTGTTCTTGGTAATATTGTTGATCAACTTCTAATAATTTGATTTGTTTATCCAACTCGCGATGTACGAAAAAAGAATTTTGATCGAAAAAAATCATCCAAACAGCAAACGCAACCGTTAGAACAAAGTAACGATTCCAAACAAATTTGAATACACGTGTATCCTTAATTTTTCTTTTCGGTACTTCTGGTGTAAGTTCTTCGTCAAAGATTTCTTCCGATTTTTCTTTCATTATACAGTAGTTTTCGAGTTGAGTTTTTCTTTAATTACAGTTGATAAAACTTTGATTGCGACAGAATTTTTCTTTTTCATATTCGGAATAATAATGTCTGCATAGTTTTTAGATGGTTCTATAAATTGCTGATGCATAGGTTTTAACGTTTTTTGGTAACGCGTTAAAACTTCATCCAAATCGCGCCCACGTTCTTGGATATCACGACGTACACGACGAATTAAACGCTCATCAGAATCTGCATGAACAAAGATTTTTACATCAAATAAATCGCGTAAATCTGGGTCAGTCAATACCAAAATTCCTTCTACAATAATAACCGATTGTGGATGGGTTAAAATCGTTTCTTCCTTGCGACTATGCGTAATAAACGAATAGACAGGTTGTTCTATTGATACGCCATTTTTCAATAAAGCGACATGTTCTTTTAGTAATTCGAAATCAATTGATCTTGGGTGATCAAAATTGATCTTAGAACGTTCATCAAAAGATAATTCAGGATGATCTTTATAATAATTATCTTGAGAAATAACGATAACGCTTTCCGCGTTAAGATCTCTTAAAATATTATTTACAACAGTTGTTTTTCCCGAACCTGTTCCTCCTGCAATTCCTATTACTAGCATTTTTGTTTTATTATTTTTTTTAATTTCGTTTGATGTTTCCATTGCAAGAGTTCTCGTAAAATTTCCTTAAAGATAAAATTTTCCTATCAGAAATTAAAATAAAAAGAAATCGATTCTTGCAAAATTTTAAATGTTGTCGTGAAGAAGTTTTGGTTGATTGATTTTGAGAAAAGAAATAATTATCGATGCATTTAAAAAATGATTGATTTATTATTCGATTATTTAGATGTAACTCAAACATTTAGGTTTATTTATACAAAAAAAGTACTTTGCAGTACTTGGTTTCTCTTAATCGGATGCAAAGGAAAGAAAAAAATGATAATTATTAAGTATTTTTTTTGTAAATTTAAGTAATCAAAACTGTTAAAAACATAAAAAATGAACGAATTATTATCAACAAATTTTCTCTTACCAATACTCATAGGTATTGGTTTAGTAGCTGCAACTGGTTTTAGAATATTCTTACCACTTTTCATTGTAAGTTTATTAACCGATTCAGGAAGTATTGATTTAAATATTTCTGATAATTGGAGTTGGATTGGAACTGATACAACGATGATGATTTTAGGATTATTAGCCGCTGTAGAAATAGTAGTATATTATATTCCTATTTTAGATAATTTTTTAGATAAATTATCTGTGCTCTTAGCTGCAATTGCAGGGATATTTATTTTTAAAATTGTATTACCAGAGGTGATTAATGAATACCTTTCTTGGGTATTAGCTATAGTTATTGGAGGAGGAGTTTCTTTCTTTATTTCTGCAACTATGACAGCAGCAAGAGATGTATCAACAATAACTACAAGAGGAGAAGGGAATTTTGTAATTAGTACAGTAGAAACACTTTGTTCTGTAATTTTGATATTTATGTCAATTTATTTACCTGTGCTTTGTTTCTTCTTTGTATTATTTATATTGTACAGTTGTTATTATGCTTACAGTCATGTAAGTAAAAGAAAAAACAATATATTATTGCATTAAAATTAAAATAATAATAAAAAAACCTTGATAACAATTGTTATCAAGGTTTTTTTATTAAAAGAAACAAAAAGAAATATTATTAAACAATAGTTAATTTTACTCCAAGTTTATCAATATCTTCTTTTGCTTTTTCTGTAATTCTAGAGTCAGTTATAATATGGTCAATTTCATTAAGATTACATATTTTACCAAAACCTTTTTTTCCGAATTTACTATAATCAGTTAATACAATTGTTTTTTGAGAAGCTTTTATCATAAGATGATTTAAATTGGCTTCGAGTAAATTAGAGGTTGTTAATCCGTAATCTGTATCAATACCATCAATTCCAAGAAATAATTTAGAAAAAGAAAGTTTTTTCAATGTATCTTCAGCATAAGGTCCAACAACAGATGTAGAGTTTGGTCGAACAACACCACCTAATTGTATTACTTCAATATTAGCTTTACCACTAAGAGCTAATGCAACGTTCATTGCAGAAGTTACAACTGTTAACTTTCCATTTGTTACGTTTATAGCCTGAGCAAATTGTAAAACAGTTGTTCCCGAAGCTATTAAAATTGCATCATTTGGTTCAATTAAAGATGCAGCAAATTTTGCTATATCTCTCTTTTGTTCAACATTTAATAAGCTTTTTTCGTTTACATTTATATCTTGTGTATAGGGATTGTTTTTATATATTAAACCATGAGCTTTGTATATTAAGTTCATGTTTTCTAATGTTTTAATGTCTTTTCTGATTGTGACAATAGATATATCAAGTTTTTTTGCTAAATCAGATATTTTAACGACTTCATTTTTCTCTAATTGATCTAAAATATAATTATGTCTTTGCGCCATTGTTTCAAATTCTATCATCATTTATGTTTTAAAATCTACTCAAATTTAATAAAGTTTTTACATATAATTATTTCTTTTTACATTAAAAATAGTTTTTATTTATTTCTTATTTGTTTTTTTTTATTATTTTTGATTTCGAAATGTTTTTATTATGAAAAGAAGCTCTTTATTAAAACAAATAGCATCAACAAAAGATTGGGATGTTATAATAATCGGTGGAGGAGCCACTGGTCTTGGATGTGCAATGGATGCTGCTACTAGAGGATATAAGACTTTATTAGTTGAACAAGCTGATTTTGCAAAAGGGACTTCAAGTAAAGCAACTAAGCTTTTACATGGAGGGGTTCGATATATGGCACAAGGTGATATTGGTTTAGTAAAAGAGGCTTGTCATGAAAGAGGTCTATTATTAAAAAATGCACCTCATCTTACAAGAAATACTTCTTTTGTAATTCCTAATTACTCGTATTTTGATAATATTATGTATACGGTTGGTTTAAAGTTTTATGATTTTTTAGCTGGGAAATTAAGTTTAGGAAAATCAAGATACGTTAATTCAAAAAATACATTGAAATTACTTTCTACAGTAAAACCTAATGGTTTAAAAGGAGGAGTAGTGTATCAAGATGGTCAATTTGATGATTCAAGATTAGCCCTAAATATAGCTCAGACAGCTATAGAAAATGGTGCTTGTGTTTTAAATTATACAAAAGTTGTAGGTCTTTTAAAAGATTCGAAAGGAAAACTTTCTGGAGTAAAAATAAAAACAGAAGATACGGAAGAAGTATATGAATTAAATGCTAAAGCAGTTATTAATGCAACAGGAGTTTATGCTGATAATATTTTGCAATTTGATAAACCTAATTCACCTCATCTAGTAAGACCAAGTCAGGGTGTTCATATAACAATTGACAAAAAATTCTTGCCAGGTGAAAATGCTTTAATGATTCCTAAAACTAGTGATGGTCGTGTATTATTTGCTGTACCATGGTATGATAAATTAATTCTAGGAACAACTGATACGCTTAGAGATCATGCAGAATTAGAACCACGAGCTTTAGATGAAGAAATTAATTTTATCTTAACTACAGCTCAACAATATTTAGTAGGAAAACCGACTAAAGATGATGTGCAAGCTATTTTTGCTGGTTTACGTCCTTTAGCTGCACCACAAGGTGAAGGGAAAAACACTAAAGAGATTTCTCGTAGTCATAAAATCTTAGTTTCTGATAGTGGATTAGTAACAATTATAGGTGGGAAATGGACAACATTTAGAAGAATGGGACAAGATACAATTGATAAAATTATTCAATTGAATAAAGTTCCTTCAGTAAGTTGTAAAACTGAGCAATTAAAAATACATGGATATGAAGAAAATGTCAACTTTGAAAAAGATTTACATTTTTATGGTTCTGATAGATCAGAGATATTGAAATTGGAAAAAGAAAACCCTCAGTATGCTGAAAAATTATTGCCAAAATATGATTACACATATGCTTGTGTTGTTTTTGCTGTAAGAAATGAATTAGCATATAAATTAGAAGATGTTTTAGCTCGTAGACTTCGACTTTTATTATTAGATGCAAAAGGAGCAGTTGAAGTTTCTCATAAAGTAGCAACAATTATGGCTCAAGAGTTAGGTAAAGATGAACAATGGATTCAAAAAGAAGTAAATGAATTTGCTCAATTAGCAAAAATATATCAATTATAAGAAGAAAAAAAAATAAAAACCACAAAAAATGGAAACACACGAAAAATTTATTCTTGCATTAGATCAAGGTACAACTAGTTCGAGAGCTATTATTTATAATCATGATGGAGAAATTGTAGCGATATCTCAAAAAGATTTTCAGCAAATATTTCCCCAGCCAGGTTGGGTAGAACATGATCCAAATGAAATTTGGTATACACAATCTTCAGTAGCTGCTGAATCTGTAGCTAAATCAGATTTAAATGGAACTAATATCGCAGCTATAGGTATTACAAATCAAAGGGAAACAACTATAGTATGGGATAGGGAAACAGGAGATCCTATTTATAATGCAATTGTTTGGCAAGATAGAAGAACATCAAAATACTGTGACTCATTAAAAGAAAAAGGGTATAAAGATATTATACAAGAAAAGACAGGTCTTGTTATTGATTCATATTTTTGTGCTACAAAGATTAAATGGGTTTTAGATAATGTTGATGGAGCAAGAGAAAAAGCAGAACAAGGGAAATTATGTTTTGGAACTGTAGATAGTTGGCTTGTATGGAAATTTACTAGAGGAAAAATGCATATTACGGATGTTTCTAATGCTTCAAGAACACTTCTTTATAACATTAATACAATGGAGTGGGATGATGAATTGTTAAATTTATTTGATATTCCCAAATCTATGCTACCTGAAGTAAAGAGTAGTAGTGAAATTTATGGAACAACATCAACAACGTTATTTTCAACTAAAATTCCAATTTCTGGTATTGCTGGAGATCAACAAGCTGCATTATTTGGACAAATGTGTGTGGAGGAAGGAATGGCTAAAAATACATACGGAACAGGTTGTTTTTTATTAATGAATATTGGTGAAAAACCAGTTTTTTCAAAAAATAATTTATTAACGACAGTTGCTTGGCAAATAGACGGTAAAACAACTTATGCATTAGAAGGTTCTGTTTTTGTAGGAGGAGCTGTTATTCAGTGGTTGAGAGATGGTCTTAAAATAATTTCATCTGCACCAGAAAGTGAAAGATTATCTGCATCTGTGGAAGATAATGGTGGTGTTTATTTTGTACCAGCTCTTACAGGTCTTGGTGCTCCTTACTGGGATCAATATGCGAGAGGTGCAATTTTTGGAATTACTCGTGGTACGACACAGGCTCATATTGCCAAAGCAGCTATCCAAGGAATTGCATTTCAGGTTGATGATTTAATTAAGAGTATGAAATCTGATGTTGAAGGGGAAATAAAAGAATTAAGAGTAGATGGCGGAGCTTGTGCGAATAATGTATTAATGCAATTTCAAGCTGATTTGATTGAAAATGAAGTTATTCGTCCTAAAGTTTTGGAAACTACATCTCTTGGTGCTGCATATTTAGCAGGTTTAGCTGTTGGATATTGGAAAAATATTGATGAGATAAAAGTTCAATGGAAGCAGGATAGAGTTTTTAAACCAGAGATGAATTCAGATAAAAGAGCTGACTTATTGAAATTCTGGAATAAGGCTGTAAAAAGAACTCAAAATTGGATTGAAGATTAAATCAATTGAATTATGAATGAATTTTCAGCTGAATTAATAGGAACTGCTGTCCTAATACTTTTAGGTGGTGGTGTTTGTTCAAACGTTGCTTTGAAAAAGACAATTGGTCATGGTTCTGGTTGGATTGTTATTACAACAGGTTGGGCTTTGGCTGTTTTTGCAGGAGTTGTAATTGCAGGTCCTGTGAGTGGTGCTCATTTAAATCCTGCAGTTTCTGTAGGTTTAGCATTAGCAAATAAATTTGAATGGTCTAAAGTACCATTATTTATTCTTGCTCAGTTATTAGGAGCGATGATAGGAGCATTTTTAAATTGGGCAATGTATAAAGATCATTTTGATGCTTCTTCAGATGATCCAAGTTCTCAATTAGGTGTTTTTTCTACAGGGGCAGCAATTCCAAATAATTTTAGAAATGTCCTTTCTGAAATTTTGGGAACATTTGTATTGGTTTTTTGTGTATTTTATTTTTCTGATGCTAAAGGTACTTCGGGTACAGAAGAAGTGAAATTAGGATTAGGATCAGTTGGTGCTTTACCAGTAGCTTTCGTTGTTTGGTCTATTGGATTATCTTTAGGAGGAACAACTGGTTATGCAATTAATCCTGCTCGTGATTTTGGGCCGAGGATTATGCATTCTCTTTTACCAATGAAAGGTAAAGGTTCAAGTAATTGGGGATATGCATGGATTCCAATTTTAGGACCAATTTTAGGAGCTGTTTTTGCAGCGTTATTATTTAACTTTTTGTCTAGTTAATATAATTATTCATTTCAAAACCACACAACATGAATAAAATAACTTCACTAAAAAATATATTACTAACTTTTGTTTTTTTAACTCCAGTTAGTATTTTTTCTCAGTCATATGATGTTGCAGATCTTAAAATAAATGAGGATGAAAAAAGCAAGGTGTCTTTAAATGAAGAATTTCAGCAAGAATTATCTCCATTTTATTTACATGGTCAATTAAAAACAATGCATTTATGGAGAGGTTTAGCTGTTACAAATTCTACCGTTTTTGCTATAGATGCAGGAGTTGGTACGGCAGATGGTAAATTAAAAGCAGGAGTTTGGGGAGGATACGGAACAACTGGAGAATATAGAGAATTTGATTATTATGTAACTTATTCTCCAGTGAAAAATTTAACTTTTGCTCTTTGGGATATTTATAATTATTCCACTAATGCTACATGGAATAATAAAGATTTTTTTGAATATAATGGAGATAAAACAGGTCACTTTTTAGATCTTTCTGTGTCATATACAATTTCTGATAAAATTCCATTAAATTTATATTGGTCTACTGTGATTCATGGTAGAGATAGAGGAATTGAAAATGAGAAAAATCTTTATTCTTCTTATGTACAAGCCTCTTATCCTGTGGTGAAAAGTAAATTAGTTAATTTAGATTTGTATGCTGCTGGAGCATTTGCTTTATCACCTGAAAAAGAAGATAAAGGAAAAAACTTTTATGGACCTAAATCAGGTTTAGCAAACGTAGGTTTTATTATTGGTAAAACACTTAATTTTGGTAGATATCAATTACCTATAACTGCTACAGCTTCTTGGAGTCCAATTAATGACTCTGGCAATATTCAACTTGCGTTTAATATTTTTTAATATTTTTTATTTAATTATAAAAGGGACTATTTATTAGTCCCTTTTTTTATTTATTTTCCTGAAAAAAAAGAAAGTTAAATAACTATAATACATAATTGTATAAATTTGAAATACAAATAATTAAAACTTTATGAAAAAACAATTATTAATTATGATTGCTAGTCTAATTGTGGACATAGCAATTGCACAGGTTGGTATTAATACTTCAACACCTCAGAAAACATTTCATGTAAATGGTAGTTTACAAGTTACTAATGAATTGAATGTTGGTGGTAATGCTACAAGTCAAGGTAGTGCAGGTACTTACATCAAATGGTGTTTCAAATTCACCTGAATGGAAAACAATTGCTGTAGCAACTAATTTAACTGGTGATATTAAGTATAGCCTTATTACTAGTGACCATAATGGTTGGGTTAAATTGGACGGACGTTCAGTAAGTAGTTTAATGTCTACTCAGCAAGCACAAGCTAGTGTTTTAGGTTTTTCTACTAATTTACCTGATGCAACAAATGCTTATTTAGTACAGAATAATACAACGCTTGGAGGATTGTCAAATTCTAATACTAAAACTCTTACTAGAGGTCAGCTTCCAAATGTTACTTTATCTGCATCAGCTTCTACAAATGTTGCAGGGTCACATAATCATAATTATACAGATAGGGGAAATACATCTTATGAGATGACAAGAAATGGTAATTTAACAAATATTGCAGATGATACTTCAGGTACTTATCAAACATCAAATGCAGGAGATCATAGTCATACAGTTTCTGCTACAACAGAATCTATTAACGGGGGAGTAACACAACAGTCTTTAGATGTTAGACCTTTAAGTATGAGTGTTAATACTTATTTATATTTAGGTCTCTAGTTTTTTAAGAGATTTATTTATTGTAAATTCATTCGTAAATTCAAATTATGATTGATATAGACACAAAAATAAAATTATATAATGGTCTTCATTTACCAATTTTAGGATTGGGTGTTTATAAAACGAATGAAGGTGATGAGGTTATAACTGCTATTCATTCAGCTTTAGATGAAGGTTATCGTCTTATAGATACAGCATCTTATTACAATAATGAAATAGGAGTTGGTAAAGCAATTAATTCTTACAAAATCAATCGTTCAGAATTATTTATTACTACAAAAGTTTGGATAGATGATATGGGATATGATAAAACAATTAATGCTTTTCATCAATCACTTAAAAACCTGAATTTAGATTATATTGATTTGTATTTAATTCATTGGCCAGTCGCTGATAAATTAATTGAATCTTGGAAAGCTTTAGAATTTTTATATGAAGAAGGTTTAGTAAAATCTATTGGAGTTTCTAACTGTTTGCAACATCATTTAGAAATAATTCAGAAGAATTGCGTTTATAAACCGATGGTTGTTCAGAATGAATTTCATCCAAGGTTGATTCAACAAGAATTGGTTAATTATTGTAAAGATCATCAAATTGCTTACCAAGCTTGGGCTCCATTGATGAGAGGGAGATTGTTAGAAAATGAAATACTAAAAAGTTTAGCTAAAAAATATAATAAGTCTGTTGCTCAAATTATTTTAAGATGGGATCTACAAAAAGGGATAGCTACAATTCCAAAAAGTGTAAATCCAGAACGAATAAAAGAAAATTCTTTATTGTTTGACTTTGAACTTTCTTTGGATGATATTCATAAAATTGATTCATTGAATTCAAACGAAAGAACAGGTGCTGATCCAAATAATTTTTTAGATTACTTTGCAAATAAGAAATAATTGATGAAACAAATAACTTATTCAATTGTTTCTAGAGGAGAAATATTAATTAATTATTCTAATCAGACCGTTAATGTTTTTATACGAGTTTCAGGAGAATTAGTCTTTCATCCACCAGTATTTTATGCTGATTTATTAATTTTTAAAAAACGTTCTGTATTATCAGAAAATATAAATCAAGAGATTATTGATTTTATTATGCAAGATAGTATAAGTAAAGGAACAAAAATTATTTTTGATTGACTTTGCGTTAGGAGGTGAAGCGGTATCCTTTTCTAATTGGATGTATTTTTATTTCAGTTAAATTATCAATTAGAAAAGATATTGAGGAAAACCCGCTCGAACGCCTAAATAAATATAAAACCTCATAATAGTATATTATGAGGTTTTTTTTTGATGTATTTATTTTGTTTTTGGTCGAATTAAACCTTCTTGAGCAACACTACAAATTAGCTCACCTGATCTGTTAAATAGTTCTCCTTTTGTAAACCCTCTTGTATCCATTGTACTTGGGCAATCTACGCTCACTAAAATCCAATCTTGTAAATTTGGAGTTCTGTGAAACCAAATGGAGTGATCTAAACTTGCCATTTGAGTGTTACCAAAATGAGCCTTAGAAGCATGAGGTTTTAACGCTGTAGATAATAAATTATAATCAGAGCTGTAAGCGATTAACTGATGAACAACTTGCAAGGGTAAGTTTTCTGGCGCATCATTAAAATTCATCCAAACATTGCTATAACTTTCATAATCTTTTTTTTCTGCAAGGTTTAATGTTTCGACAGGTTTAAAATCTATTGGTCTATCGGCCATTATAAATTGCTTAGTAGCTTTTGGTAAAAAATCTCCGAACATTTCTGCAATTTGTCTCCAGCTGATTAATTCTTCTGGTTGTTTTACATCTGGAATTTCTTCTTGATGCTCGTAACCTTCTTGCTTTAATTGAAAAGAACATGCCATTACAAAAATAGCTTCGTTATTTTGTTTTGCTGTTACTACTCTTGTACTGAAACTTCCTCCATCTCTTAAAATAGCAACTTCATAATAGATTGGTTCGTCTAATTGACCAGCTAAAATGAAATATGAATGTAATGAATGACAAAATCTGTCTGTGTCTACTGTTTGGTATGCAGCATTTAATGCTTGTGCTACAACTTGTCCTCCAAAAACATGAGGACTTCCCATAAAAGAACTTTTTCCTTCGAATAGATTATTTTCTAACTTTTTTAGAGAAATTAATTCGATGAGTTCTTGTGTTGTTTTCATTTTATGTTAGATTAAAATTTTAATTTGTTTAAGCGTTGGACATTCTTTTCTAAGGCAGTTTTATATTCATTTTTCATTCTAGTTATTAATTCCTTTACTGTAGGAACATCATGTATACCAGAAACGCCATGACCGGCAGACCAAATATCTTTCCAAGCTTTTTGGTCATCATGATCTGTTAGTTTAGAAAAATCCTCTTCTTTTTTATCTTCGATATTAATGTCGGAATGTTTGATACTTTGTTTTAAGAAATTAGCATTAACACCAGAAACACCGTCAGTGTAAATAATATCCTCAAATGAGGAATTTACTATCATATCTTTGTATTTATTATCTGCAGCTGCTTCTTTTGTAGCTATAAAACGAGTTCCTATGTATGCAAAATCTGCTCCCATTGTTTCTGCAGCTAATATATCATTTCCATTATTCAATGAACCAGCAAGAATTAAGCAGCCGTTATAAAATGTTCTAATATCATCGATTAAAGCAAATGGATTAGCAGTTCCTGCATGTCCGCCTGCGCCACCAGCTACAGCAATAATTCCATCCACACCAGCTTCTACAGCTTTTTCAGCATGACGTTTTTTTATAACATCATGAAAGACTATTCCTCCATAGCTGTGTACAGTGTCTACTAATTCTTTTACTGCTCCTAAAGATGTTATGATTAATGGAACTTTATACTTTACACATAAAGCTAAATCAGTTTCAATTCTTGGATTGGTTCTATTTACAATTAAATTTACTCCAAAAGGTGCTGCTTTTTTTCCAGTTTCTTTTTCGAATTGTTCTAACTGAGTTGTGATGTCAATTAGCATTTGTTCAAAATCTTCTGGTTTTCTACCATTTAATGAAGGAAATGTTCCACAAACACCATTTTTACAAGATTCTATAACTAATTCTGTTCGAGAAACAAGAAACATAGGTGAAGTGATTAAAGGTAAATCTAAACTATTTTTAAATTCTTGTAGGGTCATACTAAAATTTTTTTGATGTGGTATAGGATGCAATATAGTTATAAATTGAGTTATGATTTTCAGAAAAGATTAATTTATTTGCATAAAAAAATCCTGAAATGTTTAATATTTTCAGGATTTTTTATTTGATAAAAGCAGTGTTCGATTAATTTAAATTTAGGATTATTATTTCCTTCACGTTATTTAATTTCAATGCTGAAATTGATTTTGAAAACATTAATAATTTTTCAATCGTTGATTGTTTTGGTTCAAATTTTTCTGAGTAAAATTCAATCATAAAAACTTATTTACTTTAAAAACGTTAAATAGATAAGTTTATTTTTTAATCGATTGTTAAAATAATGTTATTATTTTCGATGACTTTTCTCAAGTTGATAATAGCATAGCGCATTCTTCCCAATGCAGTATTAATACTGACATTTGTTTCTTCCGCAATTTCTTTGAAACTTAATTCTTTAAAAATTCTTAATTCTAAAACTTCTCTTTGATCACTTGGTAATAAAGTAACCAGGTATCTTAAATCATTTTCGATTTGATTTTTTATGATTTTGGATTCAGAACATTCATCAGAGTTTCCAATAAAATCGAAAATATTATATTCGTCATCATATTTACCTATAGTTTCTCTAACAGCAGGCATTTTCTTAATATTTCGAAAATAATCAATAGTTAAATTATGCGCAATACGCATTAGCCAAGGTAAAAATTTTCCTTCTTCATTATATCCGCCACTTTTTAGTGTAAGAATAACTTTTATGAAAGTATCTTGGAAAATATCTTCAGTGATATCTTTGTCTAAAACTTTTGAGAAAATGAAACTATAGATTCTACTTTTATACTTCTCAATTAAAATTTCTAAAGCATATTCATTACCATCAACATAGTCTTTGATTAGTAATGAGTCTTCTTCGTAATTCATAAGGTAGATAATTTGGTTTAGTAAGTAGATTTTTTATCTATAGGCTTCTTGTTTTTTTTATAAGTGATTCAAATATAATCAAAGTTTGAATCAAAACAAGTGAATTAACATAAAAAGTCTTAAAAAAAAATAAAATTTTCTTAAAATTTTAGAAGTCTAAACCAAAAAAGGCCATTCACTTATTGAGAACAGCCTTTTTGTTAATTATTAATTAAGAATTAAATCTTTGCGATGTGTTGAACTAAATCAACTACTTTGTTAGAGTAACCAATTTCGTTATCATACCAAGCAACTAACTTAACGAAAGTAGGGTTTAGCATGATACCAGCTTCTGCATCGAAAATAGATGTTCTTGTATCACCTACGAAATCTTGAGAAACAACAGCATCTTCTGTGTATCCTACAATTCCTTTCAAATCTCCTTCAGCAGCTTCGCGCATTACTTTTTTGATTTCGTCGTAGTTTGTTTCTTTTGCTAATTTAACTGTTAAATCAACTACAGAGACATCAACAGTTGGTACACGGAAAGACATTCCTGTTAATTTTCCGTTCAATTCTGGAATTACTTTTCCAACTGCTTTCGCAGCTCCAGTAGATGAAGGAATGATGTTTACCATTGCACTACGTCCACCTCTCCAATCTTTCATTGATGGTCCGTCAACTGTTTTTTGAGTTGCAGTAGTTGCGTGAACTGTTGTCATTAAAGCTTCCACAATTCCGAAATTTTCGTGAATTACTTTTGCTAATGGTGCTAAACAGTTTGTTGTACAAGAAGCATTAGAAACGATAGTGTCTTCTGCTGTTACAGATTCGTGGTTAACACCCATTACAAACATAGGGGTATCATCTTTAGAAGGACCTGTTAAAACAACTTTTTTTGCTCCAGCTTCAATGTGTTTTCCTGCAGTTTCTTTTGTTAAGAATAAACCTGTTGCTTCGATTACGATATCAGCTCCAACTTCGTCCCATTTCAAGTTCGCTGGGTCTCTTTCAGCTGTAACGCGAATTGTTTGTCCATTAACAATTAAGTTTCCGTTTTCTACTTTAACTTCTCCGTTAAATTTTCCGTGAACTGAATCATACTTTAGCATATAAGCTAAATAATCAACGTCTACTAAATCGTTAATACCTACGATTTCAATATCGTTTCTCTCAATAGCAACCCCGAAAACAAGGCTACCAATTCTTCCGAATCCGTTGATTCCAATTTTAATTTTTGACATAGTATATATAATTTCCCTTTATATTAAATGTTTAAATCGCTAAAATATTAGCTACTTTGATCAACTCTTCGTCAATCTCATTGTGTTTTTTGATGGCTTCATCAATGGCTGTAAATACAACTTTATTAGAACGAATACCAGCCATAAGATTTGTTTTACCTTCTAGTAAACCTTCGACAGCAGCAATTCCTAAACGACTTGCTAAAACACGATCGTGACAAGATGGAGAACCACCACGTTGTATGTGTCCTAAAACTGTTACACGAATATCATATTCTGGATGACGATTTTGTACTTGTTTTGCTAATTCAAAAACTCCACCTAACTTTTCACCTTCTGCAACTACAACTATACTTGATTTTTTTCCAGATTTTTCTGAACGTTCTAAAGAAGAACATAATTCTTCGACGCTATCACGTTGTTCTGGAATCAAAATATCCTGTGCACCCGAAGCAATTCCACTATTTAAAGCAATAAAACCTGCATCGCGTCCCATTACTTCCACAAAAAATACACGATCATGTGATGTAGCAGTATCTCTTAATTTATCAATTGCATCAATTACAGTATTCAAAGCTGTATCGTATCCAATTGTAAAATCTGTACCGAAAATATCATTGTCAATTGTTCCTGGAATTCCAATAAATGGAACACCAAACTCTTGATGAAATATATTTGCTCCTGTAAAAGAACCATCTCCACCAATTACAACTAAAGCATCAATGTTATTTTGTTTTAGATGATTATATGCTTTTTGACGACCTTCTGTAGTTTTGAATTCTAAAGAACGAGCAGTTTTAAGAATTGTACCACCTTGATTGATAATATTTTTCACTGAACGAGGTCCAAGTTCAATCATATCATTGTTAATCAAACCTTCATAACCTTGACGGATTCCTACTGATTTGATATCGTAGTACTTACATGCTCTTACAACGGCACGTAAGGCCGCATTCATTCCAGGCGCATCACCTCCAGAGGTTAATACACCAATTCTTTTTATATTGTTTCCCACGTTTTTTCCTTTATTAAATCAAATATAATAAAAAATCAGAATATTATTATAATTGGTAGTATGAAAGATAAATTAATCTTCGTCGACAGGTTTTAACGTTCCGTCTGCAAAATCTCGTTGAAGAATAACCGCAATATACAAATCTTCTCGTGTTCGCTTCGGATCATAAGTTTGTTTCAGATCAATATTAAATGCGCCACTTGCTGCTTGATAAAGAAAAGCATTCAATCCGCCGCGTAATTCTTTTATAATATCATATGTTGTTTTATCGGTTTCTTTGTAGATTAATTTAGTAAGAATTTGTCCACGAGAACTAGACATATTTTTTAATTGATTTTCAAATTGATCAGCCAAATCCTTTTGACGAGATTTAATAAAACGTTTTTTGTCTCGTCTTTTATCCATAGTTTGAATCGTATCCGATACATAATTATATTCTCTAACAGCAGTTCTCACATAAGGCCAAACATCGCGAACGCGCTTTCTTAGCCATAAATAATATTTTTTTTCTAAATCAGTTTTTAAATGAACCGAATAACTATTCATTTCATTAAGATGTATTGTGTCTAAAGGATTAAACGCAAATTCATCTAAATTAATTGAATCATTTTTAATTTCTTGAGAAGGATTTTTTCCCCCTAAATCTAACCCAAAAATTTGAGCATTAACATTAGATAATCCAACAAAAGTAAGTAGTAAAGTTATATGATAGATATAAAATTTCATATCAGAATTAGTTCAAAAATTGTTCCTAAAATTAGTACATTTGTTAGATAAATAAACTAAAATGAGTACAAATAATTTGTTTGATCAACAATCTTTGGATTTTTTGACAAAATATTTAAATACAGCTTCACCTACAGGTTTTGAAAGTGAAGGACAAAAAGTTTGGATGGATTATATCAAACCATATGTAGATGAAGTAAAAACAGATAATTACGGTTCTGCTTATGGTGTAATAAATCCTGAAGCGAAGTATAAAGTTGTGATTGAAGCCCATGCTGATGAGATTTCTTGGTTTGTGAATTATATTTCTGATGATGGATTGATTTATGTGATTCGTAACGGAGGATCAGATCATATGATAGCACCTTCTAAAGTGGTTAATATTCATACCAAAAAAGGAATTGTAAAAGGAGTTTTTGGTTGGCCAGCAATTCATTTGCGTCAAGCAGGAAAAGATGAAGCGCCAACTCCAGATAAAATTTGGATTGATACAGGTTGTACATCAAAAGAAGAAGTTCTTGAACTTGGAATTCACGTTGGTTGTGTGATTACTTATCCTGATGAATTTTTTACGTTGAATGACCGTTATTTTGTTTGTCGTGCGATAGACAATAGAATGGGAGGATTTATGATTGCTGAGGTTGCGCGTAAATTGGCTGAAAATAAAGATCAATTAGATTTTGGTTTATACGTTGTAAATGCGGTTCAGGAAGAAGTAGGATTGCGTGGTGCGGAAATGATTACACAAACAATTAAACCAAATGTTGCAATTATTACGGACGTTACACACGATACTACAACTCCAATGATTACAAAATCGAAAGAAGGTGAGCAAAAATGTGGTGATGGTCCAGTTGTTTATTATGCGCCAGCGGTGCAAAATAATGTGCGCGAATTAATTATTGATGCAGCTGAGAAAAACAATATTCCTTTTCAGCGTGCGGCAAGTTCTCGTGTAACAGGAACGGATACAGATGCTTTTGCATATAGTAATGGAGGTGTTCCGTCTGCTTTAATTTCGTTGCCTTTGCGTTATATGCACACAACTGTAGAAATGGTTCATCAAGCTGATGTAAAAAATGTCATCGAGTTGATTTACGAATCAGTAAAAACAATTAAAAACGAACAAAGTTTTAAATATCATACCGTTTAAATTATAAAGTGATAAAAAAATATAAAGGCTGTCTCACGACAGCCTTTGTTGCTATTTTGTGTTTCGATCTACTTCAAAAATTCCCAAAACATTGTTATTTGTATCTAAAAAAAATATCCTTGCCAAGACATTCCAGGAATAGCAAATTTAGGCATGCTATTATTCCTCCGTTTTCAAGTATTTTTTGAGCAGTTTCATCAAAATTTTCTATAATTGAATTTAAATTTAGCTAAAATTTATTCAGAAAATCATTATTCAATCAAATATTAGAATAAATCTTTAGAGAATGATTATTTTTATACTTTAAAAGAAATAAGATGAAAGTTGAATTAAATAGAGTAAATCAGGCTTCTCACTATGAAGCGACTGCGTCAAGTTCTTCGGTAAAAGTAAATATTGATGGACCTGAATCGATTGGAGGAGAAGGAAAAGGAGTTCGCCCAATGGAGTTGGTTTTGATTGCTTTGGGAAGTTGTAGTGTTTTTGATTTGAATGAAATTTTGAAAAAACAACGTCAAGAAATTGAAGATATTAAAGTTGAGGTTGAAGGTCAGCGTCGAGATGAAATTCCAAATATTTTTACAAATATTCACATCAAATTTTTCTTAAAAGGAAATGTTGATTTAGATAAAGCAAATAAGGCTGCTGAATTAGCGGTTAAGAAGTATTGTAGTGTACATGATATGCTTGCAAATGGAGGAATTGATATCACCTACGAGATAAATGTAAATTAAGTAGCTGTGATATTCCAACAAAAAACCGGGCTTTTAAGCCCGGTTTTTTGTTGGAATAAAAGTTAAAAAATTAACATTATGATAATGTATTTCTAAATTTTATGTTAGAAAAGAACGATAGTTTTGTGAAATTACTAAAGACAAATACTATTGAAAGGAATTTTATTTTTTATCACACTTTTTTTCTTTTTTATACAGCATGCTGCTGCTCAAACATGGTCTAATGTATCTTTTACTGTGGTGGAAAGACGTTGTCCAACTGTACCAACAGGATCAGAAATATATATATCCCAAATATATGATCATAAAACAGGTTCTTTTGGGGTTATACAAATATATAACCCAACAGATAGAGTGATTAATCTTAATAATTATACATATCGTAGAAGAGGAGATTATAATCCAAGTCCTCCAAAACCATGGACTACAAATATTGCTTTAACAGGTTTATTGCAACCTTATAGTATTTATTTAATAGGTGTTGGTGTAACATCTACATCTCCAATTATTTGTAATAATCCTAATTATGATTTAATATTAAATGGTTCTCACGGAATTAATGATGATGATCAAATTCAATTATTAAAAAATGGAGTTGTAATAGATGAGTTAAGAGTAGATAAAACAGGAACAAGTATGATTAGAAGGCCTACAGCAATTGCACCTAAGTCAGTTTATACAGCAAGCGATTGGTATACAGGGGAACCTAATTGTGTTACAGTTGGTACACCTCCTTTATTAGATATATTGAAAGTAGAGAGAAATATTATTCTACCAGATTATTCATTGTGCAAGCTACCAGCTCGAATCAAATTAACATTAGGAGGTGGTTCTGGAGTTTACCAGATTAGTAATGATAATGGAGTAACTTATAAACCCTTTATAAATCCATGGTGGACTGATATAAGTACAAGTGGAGATAATACACTTTTTATTCAAGATAAAAAAAATACAGGATGTTATATAAAATTTAAATTTGATGTTGTACAAAATCCACTACCTAAAATAGCACCAATAGAAATGAATTAATTAAATAGAAAATCATAAAAAAATGAATAAAAATTTTACTCTTAAATGCATTACTTTATTTGCTTTCACCTTGTTAGGTTTTAAAGCACAAGCTCAATATTATACTGATGGATCAACACAAGCTGATGGTACACCACTTGTAGCTACAAAATCTCTGACAGTTGACACTCAAGGGCCAAATGGAGCTTCTCCGGATGGTACGGCAGGTTCATGGTACAGATGGAATCCTAATGCAGGAACTACCACCACAGCAACTTTTACAGCAGGAAATGATCCAGATGGATCAGGATTAAACGATTCAAATCAAGCTACAATTACATGGAATGCTGTATGGCCAACAGCTCCGTCAGGAGTACCAACTCCGGCTGAAATTGCAGCTTTGATAAAAGATTATAAAATTACAGCAGAAGAGTTTAATAGTTGTCAACCTTCGATTTCTACGGAAGACTCTAAAACAGATATTAATGTAAAATTAGTTAAACCTGATGTTTTATTCATTGATGCAGATAGCGACGATGTTTGTAGTACTGCTAAGGCTAATATTACTTTATATGGTACGCCTGGGGCTATTGTTAATTTTGAGGTTACAAACGGAAATGTTACAGTTACATCTGTAGTCACTAATACTTCAGCTACTTTAGATTCTGATGGTAAGATAGATATAGAGATTACTCCAAATGGAACAGTTGATGTTGTTTTTGTTATAAATAATGTTACTTATACAGCTACACAACCGGCACCACTTAGTACAAAAGTCACATTCACGAATTCTACAATTACAAATGCTGCAGGAAAAACTGTAACAATTAAATTAAGCGCTGGTCCGGTGATCTCTCCAATTGAATTCTAATATAAATTGATTTATAATTACAAAACATATCAATTCAAAAAAATAGGCTTAATAGGCTTACTGCTTCTTTTGGGATGTAGTCTATTAGGTCAGCAAAAACTATGTTTTGCTTCAAAACATCAGTATGGTGTAGATTTGAACGAAAACTCTGGCAACGGAACTACTGGTTCTACTTATGTTTGGAAAGTTTTAGAAAGTAATTTTTCTGGAAGTTATATCCCAATTACAACATCAGGAAATCAAGTCGAAATCGATTGGAAGAATACACCTTTAGGTGTTTATACTTTGCAAGTTACGGAAACCAACAGTTGTGGTTCTTCTACGCAAAAATTACAAGTTACGATTACCGAAGCTACACAAATTGATTTAGCACCAATTTATTATTTCTGTCCAGATTTTAATTCGATGACCATTATAGCTCCGAGTGGTTTTGATGAATACAATTGGTTTGATGAACATCATAACTTAGTTTATACATCTACTTCTTCAACTTTTGTTGTAAATAAGGCTGGTAAATATCGTTTGGAAGCTAAAATTGGAAGTTGTGTTTCGATTGCTGAAACTGAAGTTCAGTTAATAGAATTTCCATCAATTTTGGTAAATACTGATTTAGATAATTCAATGATTATTGTTGCAAGTGGAGGAAATACTTCTGTTCAATATCAATTAGAAGATGAGAGAGGTAAAATCATTTATCCTTGGCAAGGTTCTAATACGTTTAAAAACGTAGTTGCAGGCAAATATATTATTCGAGTTAAGTCTAAAAATGGAGAATGTTTGACAGAAATTCCTGCTGAAGCAATGGTGATTACAAATGTGATTACGCCAAATAATGATGGAATAAATGACAATTGGGATTTGAGTAAATTGTTACATGCTTATCCAAATGCGTTAGTCGAAATTTACGATCGTTTTGGTAAAAAAGTGAAAATAATTACAAAAGCAGAGAATTTCATTTGGGACGGAAAAATAGCTGGAAAACCAGTTTCAACAGATAATTATTGGTATG
>NZ_JAOCHX010000028.1:0-44352 GCF_029843245.1 Empedobacter sp. GD03739
TGCTCGTAATTTAAATGAAGCATCGTAATGATTTTTTATTCCTTTCATAATTGTAAGATAAGTATTATATACCTTTTCTTACTCTGGAAATTTCGTTAGGATATCCATCCTGAAATAGCTCCTAGATTACGATCCATCCATTTCCATTCATTTGCTGGAATTATTTCTATAGTTCCATTTTTACGTTCCCTTCTAGTACCATCATAAGCCATGTAAGTGGATCCATTAGAAGGATCATCAGTTACCCATACATGCCACGACCAATAAATTTGTCCATCAACTTTATAAACAATAACAGCATTTCCTTTTTTAGTTTTGTTTATAGGAACTTTAATTTTAGCATCTTCTCCAGTTCCTATAATTTGCAAATTATAATCAGAACTCGATTTTATTAAACCATGTACATCTTCCCAATATACTTCAGCTGTAGCAGTACCAGTAGGAATTGTATTTCCACCCATATATGAGCCACTTTGCCACATAGTATAAGCTTTTTTAACTGGAATCAAAATACCACTACTATTATTAGTAGGTTCAAAAATATAGCTATTAGGCGCCTTTTTCCAATCTAAATTAGTCATCTGCCCTTTTGCTAGCGAAATAAATGAAAGTAATATTCCTAAAAGTAAATTTCTTTTCATAAAATTTGGTTTTTAATATCATTCTAAAAATAATATTAAAATATTAAAAGAATCGATATTAAGTACTTAATATTGGTTCTTTTAATTCTTTAAATAACTATGATAATTATTACTTTTACTTTACCTCTATATTAATATTGATTTTTTATAACAAGCAACATAATTAACTTATTCTCTAATGCAAACCATTATTCTTAAAAGCTATTTTTTTAACAGAAAAAGGTTATACTTTTTTCATTATTTATCTTTAATTTTTCCTTGGCAACTCTTTCAAGAAGTTATATCTTTTTTGAACAAAATCCATCATACAATAAAAATGATTCAAACCATTTGTTACCATCAACAATTGAGAACCTAACACAATGTTGTAACGCGCTATTTGATCAAAAGTTGCTTGCGAAATTGCAATATTCGGCGCTTTACATTCCACCATAATAAATGGTTTTTCTTGCTGATAAACGACAATATCTGCACGTTTTCGCATTCCTGTAATATCAATTGCAACTTCCAACGCAATCGCCGAAGTTGAATAACCCAAATCGTTGATTAAATAATTCAGAACGTGTTGCCTAACCCATTCTTCGGGCGTATAGACCAACCATTTTTTTCGAATCAAACAAAAGATATACAATTTATCTTGGGCTTGTTTCAATCTTATTTGGTATTTTTCGGAAAAATTTAATTGTACTAATTCAGTCATTGTATGAGTCCTGTAGAATCTTTGATCAAAGATATAAAAAACAAAAACTATAAACCGATTTACTTCTTGGCGGGCGACGAGCCGTTTTTCATCGATCAGGTAACTGATTTGTTGGAAGCAAATATTTTAACAGAAGAAGAAAAAGGTTTTAACCAAACAATAGTTTATGGACAAGATGTAGAAGTTGGACAATTGATTGGAATGGCGCGTCAATACCCGATGGGTGCAGAAAAATCTGTAGTGATTGTAAAAGAAGCGCAACATCTTAGCCGTTCGATAGATCAGTTGGAAATGTATGCAAATCAAGTACAAGATTCGACGGTTTTAATCATCAATTACAAAGGAAATTCACTTGATAAACGCAAGAAAATCTATAAAGTTCTGAATGAAAAAGGGTATTACCACGAATTCAAAAAGATTTATGAAAGCGAGTTACCTTCTTGGATAGAACAAAAAGTTGCAAATAATCAATTTAAAATTGAACAGAAAGCAAAGTTTTTGTTGACTGAATATGTGGGTGCAGATTTATCTCGTTTGAACAATGAATTAGAAAAACTTTTTACAATTGTTGGTGCGGATAAAACCATCACACCAAATCATATTGAAGAACATATTGGGATTAGTAAAGATTATAATGTTTTTGAACTTCGCAATGCAATCGAAACAAAGAACATCGAAAAAGCATTCAAAATCATTAAATATTTCGAAAAAAATCCGAAGGATAACCCGTACGTCGTTTCAATCACAACAATTTTTAACCTATTTACAAACATCATTCAAATTCATGTTACGCCAGATAAATCAAAACAAAATTTGGCAAAAGTATTAGGAATTAATCCCTACTTTGTACAAGGAATGATAACGGCTGCGAGTAATTATCCGTTAAAAAAAACTACGAGAATTATCTCATTTATTCGCGAATATGATTTGAAAGGAAAAGGTGTTGGAACTACTGGAAATGTGACGCCAAGCCAATTGCTGATTGAATTAGTGTATAAAATTATGAATCTATAATTTTCATCTATTTATAGAATCGAGAAAACTAAATAAGAAATACTAAATTTGTAAAAAAATAAAACAACACAATGGAAAATAACGTAAGAGATGTTATCATAATAGGATCTGGACCTGCTGGTTATACAGCGGGAATTTATGCTGCACGCGCAAACATGAATCCTTTGATTTTAACTGGTATGGAGCCAGGTGGACAATTAACAACAACAACGGATGTTGAGAATTTCCCAGGTTATCCAGAAGCAGTTACAGGACCAGAATTGATGGCTGATTTACAAAAACAAGCGGAACGTTTTGGAACTGAAATAAAATACGAATATGTAACGGAAGTAACTTTTGGAGAAAAAGAAGGTGACGTACATACTGTAAAATCGAACAATGGAACTTACCAAGCTCGTTCTATTATTATTTCGACTGGTGCAACTGCGAAATATTTAGGTTTAGATGATGAAACTAAATACGCTGGTAGTGGAGTTTCAGCTTGTGCAACTTGCGATGGTTTCTTTTACCGCGGTAAAGATGTTGCAGTAGTTGGTGGTGGTGATACAGCTGCTGAAGAAGCAACTTACTTATCTAAACTTTGTAACAAGGTTTATTTATTGGTTCGTAAAGAAGAAATGCGCGCGTCTAAAGCTATGCAAGATCGTGTTACAAATACACATAATTTAGAGGTTTTATACAACCACGAATTAATTGGTTTAGAAGGAAACAATGTTGTTGAAAAAGCTAAAATCATCAACAATATTACAAATGAAGAAAAAGAATTAATCATTGATGGAGTTTTTATCGCGATTGGGCATAAACCAAATACAGAATTATTCCAAGGGAAATTGGATATGGACGAAACAGGATACTTAATCACACAAGATCGTTCGTATAAAACAAATGTACCAGGTGTTTTTGCTGCTGGAGATGTACAAGATTCTGTTTACAGACAAGCAATTACTGCTGCTGGTTCTGGTTGTGCTGCTGCTTTGGATGCTGAGCGTTATGTTGCAGAATTCTTTGACGAAATATAATATCGTTTAGCATATATAAGAAAAAACAAAAGCTCAACCAATGGTTGAGCTTTCTTCTTATTGTTTAAATCCTTCAAATTGATACCAATATTTATCTATTGTAAATAGAGATTGAAATCTCGAAGCACTACAGATTTTTTACAAATATGTCAATATATTTCCTCTAGTTTTCAACCAACCTGTAATACTATATCTTGGTCGATTAACGGTTTTTACTTCGTGCGGAATACTTTTACTATCAAAAACAGCCAAACGACCAGCAAGAGGTAAAATATCTAATTCCTTTTCAGCCTTATTCTCATCTGCCAAATACAAGGTCAATTGTCCGCCAAATTCATCTTTCCATTCTTCATCATTCAAATACAACACAATCGAAAGTGTGCGTCTATCATCATTCTTGAAAGCATCAACATGTTTTTGATAAAATGTCCCTTCTGGATAAATAGCGTAATGAAATTCACTTTCCTCAATGCCCATGTAGCATGTTAAATTGAGATAGTCAATAAAATCATTGATTTTTGAGAAAAAAATTTCTTCCGTTTCTGTTTTATTTTCTTCATCAATCCATCTGATTTTATCGCCTCTGATTGATTTTATAATTTGTTCGTTAACCGAACTTCCGACAGCAGCTTGATGAAAATCTTTTTTATTTTCTTTTCGAATTATAGCTTCGCGAAGTTGCTTTGTTTCCTCTGTTGAGAAAAAAAAGTCTGAAATAGAGTATTTTTGATTTGATAAGTCATCAATAATCTTTTCATAAATTGGGTTTAATGTAATATTACTCATTCATTATTATGAAAACTTCAGTAAAAGTATATTTTATTACGAAAAACATAATCATATTTTTAAGTTTTTTTTCAAAAAAAGGACATAAAAAATCTGTCCTCAAAAAATAGTTTTAATTATCAATTACTTAAACCAGTCAACTTTATTCAACTGATAAATAAAATTTAACTTTGGCTCTTCTCCAAAATATTCAATTTGTTCTTCTTTCACTTTTTTACAACCCAAACGCTCTACTGCAATTTGCGAACGTACATTATCAGCGCCAACATGTAAATAAATTTTGTCAACAAACTGAAAAATATAATCAAACATTAATTTCTTAACAGACGGATTAAAACCTTTTCCCCAACAATTCGTCGAATAAAACGTATAACCAACCAAAATAGATGAATCTTGCTCATCATAATCGTAAAAACGAGAGCTACCAACAACTTGATTTGTCTGTTTATCAATAATCTTGAAAGCACCTTTACTTTGAATTGCACCTTCGAAAAAATTCATAAAAACATCTCTTTTCCAACGATTTTTATTTGGGTGTTGTTCCCAAACTTTCGGGTCTGAAGCAGCTAAATAAAGCGCTTCAAAATCATTATCGTTGAGCGGTTGAAGTTCTACTAAATCATTTTCTAAATTGGGCTGAATATTTATCATTTGTTTCATTTAATACAATACTAATTTACATTTTTCTTATACGATATTCATTAAAAATGATAATTAATTCATTGAAAATTTTTACATAAACTTTCTTAAAATGAAATCAGATAACTAAACTCAAAAAACAATTGGACTTTTATGGGAAGTCTATGAAAAGAAGCAAATTCTAGAAAGATTTCAAAGAACTTAATTAAAATGACAACCGAAGGATATACCCTTAAAGTTATTAAGATTGGACAATTAGAACTCTATAACCACAACAAGTTTCATTCAGAATTTTGTAGACGCTTATATAAAAAGGCTTGAACAATTAACAAAATAAATCTTGAATTTTATTGATTATTATTATACGACTAACTAACTTCACAGAAAAAATATGTTTTTAAATTTTGAAGATAAAGCCAGTCTTATTTCTAAACTAAAAAGTTTAAAAGTAGATCAACAGCCAGAATGGGGAATTATGACACCTCAACACATGGTTGAACATTTGATTGTAACCACTAAAATTTCAAATGGAGGTTTAACAGTACCTTGTCGAATTCCTGCAGAGCAAATACCCCAATACAAATCCTTTTTATTAGAATCTGATCATGAAATGCAAAAGGGGATAAAAGCAAATGGAATGGAAGGTTTACTAGATTTACGTTACCATTCTTTAGAAGCTGCAATAGAAAAATTAGAACAAGAAATTGATAAATTCAATTCATATTTCACAGAAAATCCTGATGCTAAAATTGTCAATCCTGTTTTAAATGATATTGGATACGAAGATTGGAAAATATTTCATAAAAAACATTTTACACATCATTTCAAGCAATTTGGTTTGATATAAAAAATACAATAATCAAAAAAGCTTTCTCAGAACTGAGAAAGCTTTTTTGATTATTAATTAGGAAAACTCATCAAAACTTTTCATCTTTGTCTTTCAATGGGGTGCTAAAAAGCTGAGAATATACCCAAGAACAATTTTGTTCTATACCTGATCCAGATAATGCTGGCGGAGGAATTGATGTTAGCAATAACTTCTATCTCCTCATCAAAACAAATTATGATGAAGGAAATTATTTTACACACAACTTGGCTTGAATGGCTAGGTGTCACATTTTCTATTTTTCAAGTCGTATTGGCGAGATTCAATAATCCAAAAAATTATTTATTTGGAATTGCAGGAATTACATTATCGCTTTTCGTTATGTTCAATTCTAAGCTATATGCCGAGTTCACTCTTAATATTTATTATTTAGTGATGAGCATTTATGGTTGGTTATATTGGCAATTTGGACAACAAAAACACGAAATTGAAATTACGATAACCAACAAAAAAGAATGGGGAGTTGTCACAGGAATTGTTTTAAGTAGTTTTACTATTTTTTATTTAGCACTTACACATATCACCGATTCTGACGTTCCAATTTGGGATTCAATCGTAAGCGCATTTGCATGGGCTGGTATGTGGTTAATGGCAAAACGTAAACTCGAAAATTGGATTTTGTTGAATATTAGTAACATTATTTCAATTCCATTAATGATTCACAAAGATTTGTATTTATATGCTATTTTATCGTTGATTTTATTCTGTGTGGCGATTTCTGGATATTTTAATTGGAGAAAAATTTTGAATGAAAATAATGCTTGATATTCCCAAACTTCAAAAAGAATTATTGAATAAAGAATCCTTTAATCAAGTAGTTCTCGATCATATTTATACTCAAAATTGGTTGAATATTTGGGTTCCGAAACAATACAATGGACTTGGCTTACATTTTTCTGAAGGATTAAAAATTCTTCAATCAGTTGCTAAAATTGACGGAAGTTTAGGTTGGTTTATAACGCTTTGTAGTGGAGCAAATTATTTTTCTCGAAATCTAAAACCCGATATTGTTTATAATTTATTTTCATCACAAAAAACGTGTTTTGGTGGAAGCGGAATGCTTGGTGGAACTGCTGAAAAAGTTGGAGATAAATATATCATAAACGGTTTGTGGCATTATGCAACTGGCGCTCCTTACCTCACTCATTTTACATTAAATGCGAAAATAATCGAAGATGGAAAAGAGAAATTGGATAAAAATGGTGAACCAAAGTTTTTGTCATTTATTTTAAATAAATCTCAAGTTAAATTAATTTCAACTTGGAAATCAATGGGAATGGTTGCTACATCTTCTCATAGTTTTGAAGTAGAAAATGAAATCGTTCATCAAGATTATAGTTTTATTTATAATGAATTTTATAGTGATGATTTGGTCGAAAAAATACCTTTCCGAATTTTTGCTGATTTAACTTTATTGGTAAATTATCTTGGAATGGCAGAACATTTTATCGAAAAAAGTTTAGAGATTATTCAATACCAAAAACAAACTAATTTTGATAATTTCGTTATTAAATCAACTTCGAAAACTATTGAATTTGCTAAAACAATAGAAAATTTATTGACAAATAATTCTCCTATTTCAGAAGAAATCGAAACTGAAATTCATTCATTTGGAATAGAAACTGTTGAGAAAATCACTCAATTTATCATTGAAATTTATCCACAACTTGGGATTAAAGCTTCAAAAATAAATGAAGAAATCAATCAAATTTTCAGAGATTATTTTACCGCAACCCAACACCGAAATTTTAGACAAAATATTCAACTCAAATAGTCTATTTATCTATATTTGCAAAACTTTTGGCTGCGTAATTTAATGGATAGAATATCAGATTCCGGTTCTGACAGTATGAGTTCGAGTCTCATCGTGGTCACAAAATAAAATTACAAAACCTTGGTATACAATTTTATAATAAATAAACTCTACATTTTTGTTACCTAAAACGTACCCTAAAATAGAATTTAACAAAAATTAAAGCTATTTTAATCTAATTGTATTCAATTTTTATCAAAGCAAACTTATAGGGGGAATATCAAAAAAATATTCTACACAACCACAGGAATCTATATAGTAGGGTGCGTGTTTTTAGGGTAAATTTGAGAACGATATATAAAAAGGATATAGTTTTTATAAAAGAAACTGATAAGGTTATCAATAATAAAAGCAATACTAGACAGAAGCCTCTGTAATTAAATCAACAACTTTTACTTCTAAAACGTCAGCAATTCTTTTTAAAGTTAAGATTGACGTTGAAATCTCAGCACGTTCTATTCTCCCAATTTGATTTTTTGATAAATCGCACTCGGTAGCAAGTTGAAACTGTGAAAGCCCACATTCTTCTCGTATTATACGAATTTTAGTACCAATAAGTTGAAGATATTTTTTATCTGCTGAATTCACATTTTAAAATTCATCAGATTATTTTTTACTATTGGACACTTATTTGGGGTATTTTTAATTATGTTTGCAATATTAAATTTTATCGTTTTATGGTTTTACGTAAAATCACGAAGGATTGAATCAATAAATTAGCAAAAAAAAAGCAACTATATGAATGACGAAAAAATACGTTATATGTTATCTACCGAATTCATTTCTTGGCAAAAATCTGAATATGATTTAACAGCCGAACCTGTTATCATTAAATATCAAGATTTTATTATAAAATTAATAAAAGATGGAGATATGAAAATATTTAAATATCTTGACCAAGAGACTAAATCAATGTCAAAAATTGATAGTGTATCTAAAATGGACCCTATTATCTACCAATTATACAAACTAGATTTCGGTGAACCTGAATTAGCAATAGATGATAAATATATAAAAACATCAAAAGAACAAATAATTGCACAACTTTTTTCTCCAAGAGTTGTCCTAACATGTGTTGTATATGTTAATAGTAATAAAAAAATAATAATGCAATAGAACGCAATAATCCAGGTGGTTGCTTATCTGTAATAATTGCGTTTGTTTTTGTCTTGTCTTATATAATTTATACAATATATTAAATTATGCTTTTTTTACATAAAAACCCTAACTCATTTGGAGGTTTTGTTTTAGAAATTGAAATTGACACACTTTTTAAAATATTTATTAATCAAGCAAATGAAAATTTTGTTGTTGATTTCAAAGAACATCAATGGATTGGAAAAAAGACTCATTTTTCATTCATAAGTAACAAATCAATTGAAGAAACGATTTTGGAAGCATTTGATAAAGCTTTTATTTTTTTTCAACTTCATCCAAATTATAATTGGAGTGAATGGCAAAAAGAATTAAAAGTTAATCAAGCTTTTAGAGAATTAACCAAATTAATTAACAATTTATGATTATACTTATTCTTATTTTTATAGCAGTTATTATTATTTTAGTTGTAAAATCAAATAATTCTGACAAAAGTTATACATATAACACTTCAAACTCATCAAGCAAGATTAATACAGCTATAGGATTTAAAAATGCATGCAATTATTTGGATAAAGCACACTCAATTTTAAATAAACTAGACAAAAATAGATTTGAAATTTCTAATGATGAATATAAAAATGAATATTATTATGCGGCTTATATGTATCAATTAGGGTTTGTTTATAAAGTTTCTTTATTGGGTTATCCTATAACAACTAAAATTTTAGCACCTAATATCGGATTACAAAGAGTTACTATTGATGAAGCAACTTCAATATCTAAAATGGAGTTTATCAGAATTTCAGAAAATTATAAATATAAAAACAATATGCAATCAGATTTATTTGATAACATAATGAATCCAGAGTTTATGATTGATTTTGAACAAAAACTACCTTTACATAAGAGAATTTAACAAAAAGCCAAGTTAGTTTAAACTTGGCTTATTTTGTTGCACGTTTTCGATACATATTATATCTCGAAATTGTTCACGAAGGGCAGGAAAACTATAGAAATCATCACGTATCAAGTCGTTGTATTTCCACAGTAGTGCTTCACGAATGTCACGTTTTATAGAATCGTAGCCCGTATTCTGGTCACTATTCTCAATAATTCCTTCATTATTTATTATTTCTCTTATACATTTGCCAAAATTTTTCAGTTTTGGAAATCGAGATTTTATTCTATTTATGCATGGCAGCTTTTTGCGCTGGCTTCATCGACTCTATTGTTGGTGGTGGTGGATTAATACAAACGCCATTATCACTTGCTTTTTTACCTAATTTACCTGTTTCAACAGTAATCGGAACGCTAAAAATTCCAGCATTTAGTGGAACAGCTTTAGCAACTTCACAATATCTAAAAAAGGTAAAAATAGATTGGAAACTTTTCACGATTATGGCTATATGCGCATTTGTTTCTGCTTTTTTAGGATCACAATTGTTAACGGTTATCAATAATGATTTTATGAAGCCTGTTTTGTTAATCATTTTGATTGTTTTAGCCATTTACACTATTTTCAAGAAAGATTTTGGACAAGCAACCGAGCGTAAAATTCCTTACCACATTGCGATTATCAATGGTTGTATTGTGAGTATTGCAGTTGGTTTTTACGATGGTTTTATTGGTCCTGCAACTGGAACTTTCTTTATTTTGGGATTCGTAACACTTCTTGGTATGGATTTTTTGAAAGCTAATACTAATGCAAAACTGATCAATTTAGCAACTAATTTTGGTTCGATTTGTTTGTTTTTAATCAAAGGGCAAATTATCTGGAAAATAGCTTTACCAATGGCTATTTGCAACGCTTTAGGAGGTTTTATTGGAGCAAAATTAGCCATCAAATTTATTCGATACATATTTATTTTGGTAATCCTACTCTCAATTTGTAGATTTGGTTATGAAGTAATTTTCAAGTAAATGAAAACCATTTTTTCAATTATTTTTGTTTCTGCATTTATCACTGTTTTTTCTCAAAAGTTTGAGTTAAAAGATTCAGTTTTGATTGAAAATAGGACAATCAAATCAATTGATACTGATCTAAATAATTCGATTTATTTGATTTCAGATACTAGAATTGAAAAAATATTTCAGTCGAAAAAGAACAAAAGTATTGATCTCAAGAATATTATTACTTCAGTTGATGTCAATAATCCACTTCGAGCTTATGTATATTCAAATTTTAATCAACTCACTATTTTAGATGAAGATTTGAATCCTATTCAGGATATTGTAAAGATTAAATCAAACGATTTTATGCCAGCTGCATTAAAAGTTGTTGACACGCAATTTTGTTGGTTTTATGATTTAATCGGGAATAAAATTGTTTACTATAATTATCAGTTACAAAAACCAATTCTGACATCAAAACAAATTTATTTGAAGTATAATGATCAATCAATCGATAAAATACATGTGTACAAAAATTTGGTGTATTTAAAAGGTCAGAAAACAATTTATGTTTACGATGATTATGGAAATTTCAAATCTAATTTTGAATTTGACACCAATCAGCAACCTTTTTATTTTTATAAAGATGTTATTTTCTATATAAATGACAATAAGCTAATATCAAAAAATATTGTCAATCAAAATTTGACGACTTTTATTGATTTAGAAAATGTAAAAAGTTTTGCGTTTAGCGAAAAAAATCTTTATACTTTGGTCGAAAATAAAATTTACACTTATACTATTTTAAGTACAAATAATTAATAATAAACTATTTAATCAATTAAAACTAATTACTAATCCTTATTTATTTTTAATTTATAATTGAATAAAAATTCATAAATCAATCGGAATAATTTTTTTCTAAAAAAAGATTTTTCTATGAGTCGCTAGCTTAGATTTTGTTTTGAAAATTAAGCTTTAGTATATTTGCAAACGTTAAAATAATTGGAAAATGCATATCGCCATAGCCGGAAATATTGGAGCAGGTAAAACTACTCTAACAAACCTTTTAGCAAAACAATACAACTGGACAGCTCAGTTTGAAGATGTAGAAATGAATCCGTATTTGGATGATTTTTACAACGACATGGAAAAATGGGCGTTCAATCTTCAGATTTATTTCTTAGGAAGCCGTTTTAATCAAGTAAAAGAGATTAGAGAAAGCGGAAAAGACATTATTCAGGATCGTACAATTTACGAAGATGCGCATATTTTTGCGAGTAACTTGAACGATATGGGATTATTGTCTACAAGAGATTATAACAACTATTTGCGTGTTTTTAATTTGATGACAAGTTTTGTAGAAGCACCAGATTTATTGATTTATCTTAAAGCTTCAATTCCTACATTGGTTTCGCAAATTCAGAAACGCGGTCGCGATTACGAAAATTCAATTAGTATTGATTATTTGAATCGTCTAAACGAGAAATATGACAAGTGGATTTCGAATTATAAAGAAGGAAAAGTGTTGGTAATCGACGTGGATAATTTAGATTTTGTTGAAAATAAAGAAGATTTAGGATTCATTTTCAATAAAATAGAAGGAGAAATTAACGGACTTTTTTAGTCAGAAAAAATAAAGTAACTTGCACGGCTTGATTTTAAATTTAATCAGGCCGTTTTTTTGCGTAAAAAATTATGGAAAATAAAAGTATTTTGAAGGGAGTTTTGTTCGTTGCAATGGGCGCTAGCTTCTACGGAATGTTAGCAACATTTGTAAAAATTGCATACGATCAAGGCTATACGACTGCCGAGGTAACAACTTCTCAGTTTGTATTAGGAATTTTGATTTTGGGAATCATCAACTTATTTATGATGAGTAAAAAAGATTTACCAAAGATTGAACAAAAAGATAAAAAAAGGTTGATTCTTGCTGGAACTTCGTTAGGTTTCACAAGTTTATTTTACTATCTAGCGGTACAATATATCAATGTGTCAATCGCAATTGTATTGTTGATGCAAACGGTTTGGATTAGTATTTTGGTTGAGAGTATTTTGGGAAAACAATTTCCTTCTGCCAAAAAATTAATTGCAATGGTTTTGGTATTATTTGGAACTGTTTTGGCAACAAATTTAATCAACCAAGAAGTCGAGTTAAATCCTAAAGGATTGTTTTGGGGATTTTTAGCAGCTTGTTCTTTTACGGCTACCATGTTTACATCGAATAGTTTAGCCAATTATTTACCAGCTTATAAAAAAAGTTTGTGGATGCTTTTTGGAGGTTCTATTATTGTGTCTCTATTTTTGTTTTTTAGCCAAATCGGACCTTATTACTTTGATGGTTTAATGAGCTTTTACAACAACTTTTCAAATGATGTAAATGGAATTCATGCATTCAATTTTAGCATTTTTTATACTTGGGGATTACCGTTGGCAATTTTCGGAACTGTCTTACCTCCTATTCTTTTAAACAAAGGTTTTCCGCACACAGGATTAGGTTTGGGAAGTATTGTTTCTTCGTTAGAATTACCCGTTTCAGTAACCATGGCTTTTGTGCTTTTACATGAACAAGTACTCGCAATACAATGGACAGGAATCGCCGTTATTATTTTTGCTATTATTATATCAAATCTGAATTTTAAGAAAAAATAAATTCAAAATGACGAATTCTTATAAGTCAATGAAAATTCAATAACAAAAAAAGCCAACTCTTAATAAGTTGGCTTTGTATTTTGAGTAAAATCTAAATTATTTCACCAAAATTTTATTGGCTAATTGATTTGTTCCATCAATTTTTTCTTGAATTGGTAAACCTAATATCTTCGCAAGCATTGGATAGATTTCTGTATTTGGAAAAACTTTAATCTCTTTACCAGACTTAATATTTGGTCCCCAAGCCATAAAAGTCGCTTTCATTTCTGGCGTTTCTTTTACATAAAAACCATGCGAACCTTTCGGTGCATTTTTGTTTGAGAAATAGTTTGGAGCATGTGCAATCAAAATAATATCTCCAATACGATTGTATCGATCATTCTTTTTATCAAAATGATATTTAGATGGGACATTTGTTGTTTTATACACTTCGAACGTATTATTCTGAACTGCTTTTATTTCTTTGTAAATTGATTCGATATCATTTTTATCTTTTACAAAAAGACTTACATAAGAACCATTTGAAGCAACTTGTACTTTTGATTCATCAATTTTAATTGGCAATTTCAATGGATTTTCATCATCAATTCTTGTCATTCCATGATCAGAAACAAAAACAAAATTCACTTTCAAACCTGTTTTTGCAACCTCATCATTCAATTTCTTGATTGATTGATCTACAAATTGTACAGCTTCCTTTGTTTCAGGTGCATCAGGACCAAAAGAATGCCCTGCGTGATCTACTTCCGGAAAATAAAACGTAATTAAATGTGGACGTTTTTCAGCTGGTAACTCCAACCAATTTACAACTTGCTGAATACGGTAATCAATTGGTGATTTTTCCGAATACTTGTACGAATACGTTGGGAACATACCATTAATAGGCGCTTCCGAACCTGGCCAATAGTAACAAGCAGCTAACATTTTGTTCTGCTCTGCAAGATTCCAAATTGGCGTTCCTCCGTACCATTTCGGATTGATAACTGCATTCCTATTTCCCAATGAATAACGATCACCAACTTCTATATCTAACATATTATTACCTACCAAACCATGATGAATAGGTGTTAAACCTGTTACGATTGTGTAGTGATTTGGAAACGTAACCGATGGAAAAGAGGGATACATAGCATCGGCTTTCACTCCTTTTTTAGTCAAAGCTAATAGATTTTTAGCTTCATGTTTTTGAGCATAATCATAACGAAAACCATCTACCGAAATCAAGATAACATAAGGTTTATCTTGTTGTTTGGCATCATTTACACGATTTTCGATTACGATTTGTTCTTCGATTTCTTGTGCATTTGCTGTAACTGAGAACGTTAAAACAATTGCAGAAAATATACTAAGTATTGATTTTTTCATGCCTCAAATTTAGAAAGTTTTATACTTAGAATGAATTAAAAAAATGTCAAATCTTATGAGAAAATTATTCAAAATTCTAACTCTTCTTCATCAACAACTTCTGAAATTCTTTTCCAATAAAAGGATTAATGATATGTTGAAACCCTTTTTGCAAGATAAAAACTGTAATTGTCGCATTAGTTTCTGGCGAATAAATCACATCTGTTCCCCACCAACCACCATGATAATAGGCATTGAATCCCATATCAAAATGATAAATTCCCAAACAATATTTCGATTGATCCGAAGGTAAAACATATGTTGACATCGAATCCAAAATTTGTTTATTCTGAATAATTTTCCCTTCAAACAAATACTGAAAAAACAGAGCCGATTCTTTCGCTGTCGAAGCTATTCCACCACCACCATACAAATCCCACGAAGGATCTAAATCATACGAATCCCACTTGTATTTATCTGCATATTGATGCGCAAGCGGAAGTGTTTTCGAAGGATATTTCTCCAAATCGATAAACCACGTTTGTGTCAAACCTAATTCTTTATACTTTAACAAATCTCGAATTACTTTGTAAAATGGTTGACGCGTTTTTTGTTCAATAATTTCTGCTAAAAGCAAATAATTGATATCACCGTAACTAAACTTTTCTCCTACTTTTTGTGGACTTCCGATTTCCATTGCTCGTTTTATTTGTTCCTCCTTCGTCCATTTATATTGCGGTCGCTGATTCACTAATTCAAAATACGCATCATCGACATAATCTTGTATTCCAGAAGTGTGCGACAACAAATGTTTGACTGTTATCGTATTCAAATCATAACCATCTTTTTCGAGCAATTTACGAGTCTTCTTAGACAACAAATTCTTGATAGGTTGATTGATTGTAACTTGACCTTTTTCTACTAATCTTAAAATAGCAGCAGCTACATAAGGTTTGGTATTACTTGCTATTAAAACCGGTTGTTGATGATTTAAAACTCCATTCGTTTTAATATCCGAAACTCCTTTTGCATAACTCCACGAAATGTTTTGTTTTGGTGCTTCAACATGAACAATAATTCCGACAGCGTTTTTATTCTTCTCGTAAATCGAATCTATTTTAGATTGAAAAATGGTTTGCAGTTGCGCAAATCCGATAAAAGGAATGAGTACAATATTGAGTAGAAGTCTTTTCTTCATTTCATGTTATTTGATTTTAAAGATAAATAAAAACGTGATACGCTGAACGCTTTAAGCGATACGTTTTGCGAAATTCGCATAATTCATTATTATACGCTGAACACTTTAAGCTTTATGCAATATGATCCTTTATTCTTTGCGGTTAAACGATAAACCTCTCATAACTCAAAAAAAAGAGCTAAGATTACTCTCAGCTCTTTTTAGATTTATTAATTTGAATTGATTATTTAATCTCAACACGAATTCCTTCACTTTGCGCACTCAATTCTGGTGCATACATATTCTGCATCGATGTAATTCCGTTTGAGAAATTACCTGCATTATTCGCTTTCAAATCATATTCGAAAACATATGTTCCTTTTCTCATATAATCCGAAAAGAAATTCGTAGCTGCATCGCGCGTGCTTTCGTAATAACCAAATTCTCCTTTCCATTTGTAACCAGAAAGTACATTCACAGGCTCGAAACCACTTGCACGCATATCTTTGATGTGTACAAATTGCATGTTACGATCAACCGAAATCTCTAAACGAACCGTTACAATATCACCAACTTTTATCGGTGTTGACGTTGTAATTTCTTTCAGAATTGGACCATTTGCAGAATTCGATTTAACAAACAATTTCTTATTGAATTTGATTCCCGTTTCGGCAGATTTTATTTTATCTAAATCTTCAAAATATTGCCAATACATCGCTCCCCAAGCAACACCTGGAGAAGTTTTCGAAACTTCAACTTTACCCATTTCAGGTTTAATTTCTTCTTTGTTCCAAGAAGTTTTTACATAACCCGAACCAGATTGCGTATTGTTATCTAAATCAATTTTTTGATTTCCGATCTTCACTTCAATTCCTTTCTCTGCATCTATCCAAGATTTCCCGAAATTCATTAAAGCATAAACCGCTTTTGTCGTTGCTTTTGTCGAATTCCATTGATTTGTTTGACGATTTTTCAATAACCAAACTTTCATTTCTTCTACTGATTTCTCGTCTTTTGTAACTTCATCAAACGCTTCAATTAACAACGATTGTGTTTCTACAGGCGCTTGATACCAAAACCAACCCGGTTGATTTTCTTTCCAATACATACCCATTTCATCCGATTCTACTGCTTTTTCTTTGATTGAATTCACAACAATTTTAGCAGCAGATTGCATTTGGAAACGATTCATCACAATTGCAGCCATTGCTTTTTGTTGCAACGATAAATCAAGTTTTGTATCATTCAAATTCTTTAACATCGCTGTTTTCATTTCTTCCAACTCTTTCGACATCGGATAATCTTCTAAGAAGAAAGAACGCGCATATAAATAATGTAAACCATCTGAATATGTAACATCCTTGAATGATTTTTGATCTTTTTTGAACTCTTTGAAACGTTTTAAATTCTCATCATCAATAAACTGAATTGCTTTTTTGATTAATGGATTTACATCTATTTCAAATGCTTTGAAATTCACGTCCATTTTCTTCATATTTCCAAAACCAGAAACGATATGCGTTGTGATATATTCGTTTGGACGACCGCCATCAAACCAAGCGAAACCACCATTTGAGAGTTGTTTATCAGATAATTTTTGGAAAGCCGATTTCATTTCCGTTTGCATTTGATTCAATTGGAATAAAACCGCTATTTGTTTCATTTGCTCTTCTTCACTTTCAGCATTTTTCACCCAAGGCGTTTCCTCTAAAATGATATTCTTCAATTCTTGGTTCAATTGTAATTTCGATTTCAATTCACCGTTTTTGTTCCAATCATCAAAAACAGCTTTAATTTTTGGATTCGAATTAATCACTTTCTCCGAAATCATATTTCCATATAAACGCGAGAACACTTGCTCAGCACATTCGTAAGGATATTCGCGCAAATAAGGCAACGAGAAAATCGCATACCAAATCGGATTCGTTGTCATCTCAAACGTTAATTTGAAATTATCCAAAGAAGTCAATTTATTGTTCATCATATTCTCAAATTGGAACGATTTCTTTTGACCTTCTTTCACATAAATCGGCAACGTTTCTGTTACCATCATGCGATTTGTCAAAATTGGTAAAGCCGATTCTTCTCCATCAGAAAAATCTCCAGCCGAAGCCACCACACGATAAACAACCGCTTGTACATTTTTCGGAACATCAATTGTCCACGTCACTTGATCCGAACTTCCTTTCGCAACAGAGAAATCCTGAACTGCATTTATCAATTTGAATTGCGCATCAATTGGTTGATTGGTAAACGCATCAAACAACATCAATTTCGCAGAACCATTTAATACTTTATCTGATAAATTATTAATCTTAGATGAAACCGAAATTTGATCACCTTCTCGTAAAAAACGTGGCATATTTGGCACAACCATCAAGTCTTTTTGGGTGCGAACATTTTGCTCTAAATAACCTGTTTTAAGGTCTGGTGTATACGCAATCGCCATGAATTTCCACTCTGTTAAACTTTCTGGCGTTGTAAATTCTATAATTACATTTCCTTTTGAATCTGTTTTAAGATTTGGATAAAAGAACGCTGTTTCATTTAAATTTGTACGCGCTTTTACATTATCTAAAGCTGCGTTTGCTCCTTTTTTAGTTGTAATTACCACTACTCCATTTGCTCCTCTTGCACCATATAAAGCTGTTGCTTCTCCTCCTTTCAATATATTCATAGACTGAATATCATCTGGATTAAGTTCTGGCATTTTATCATATACGATTCCGTCTATAACATAAAGTGCAAGTGAATTATCTGCTAAATAGTAATTAGCATTACCTCTAATTACAGTTGGAGCTTCTCCTGAATTTGAAGATTTTGCTACATAAGCAACTTCAGCATCAGCAGTTTCTACTTGAATACCTGCAACACTTCCCGCTAACTCATTTTCTACATTTGCACTTGGCGCAGCTACCGATTTCATCATCCTACGATTCATACGATATTGGTTAAATCCAAAATCAAATAAATTAAGGTCTAATCCTGCATATCCTCTTGCATAAAAATCATAATTTGTACGATAATAAATTGCGCGTGAAGAATTTGTTGAATAAAATTGATAGAGATTAAATGGATTATTTCTTCTTGAATTCGTAAAATTATATACATTAAAATCTAAAGAATTCGACGCAAATTGATCCAACGAAGCATCATACATACTTGCTAAAACCTCAGCCGAAACTTTGTCTTTATTTGGTCCTTCTATTTTTAATTGCCATTTTTCTTTTGCGCCTGGCGTCAATTTATCACGTAAAACTTCAGCCGTCACTTTCAGTTGTTTATTTGTAAATGGAATTGCCAAATTAAGACTTCCTGTTTGCACATCATTGAATTTCGTCATCGCATAATTCACATAAATTCCGCCACGATATTCTTCTTTGATTGGAATTTCAACAACCGATTTCTTACTCAAATCTAAGAAACCTTTCTCAATAATTGTTTGATTCGCCTCTACTTCATAATACACAAATGTATTTTTAGAACCCGATTTGAATTCAATTTTTGCAACATCTTTTGGTTTGAAAGTCGATTTATTAGGCGAAACTGCTAAAAGTGTTTTAATTGCATTTGCTTTCTTTTCATTCGAAACATAAACCAATTTATCCACCTCAACTTTTTGCGTTCCATCTAACACAAAACCTTTGATGACATAATAACCCTCTTCTAAATTTGACGCTTGATTGAATTTTATTTCATCAGAAACTTTTGTATCAAAATCACTTTCGAAAACCTTTTGATTGGTTGTCCATGTTTTTGGATTCATTTCATCGCCATAAGGTTCATTTGGAAACAATTTCTTGAATTCTTCTTTCGTATAAACATTATAATCTGTTGTAAACTTTTGACGACGAACTACTTCTTTTGGTGCATTTAACGAATAAATTTCGATATGCCCTTTTCCATCTAATTTTTCATCATTCAAGTTTTTCACTTCAATTTTGAAAGCTTTCAAATCGTCTGCTTTTGTTTTCTCTGAAACAGCCACATTCAACGACATTCTAGTGTCACCAACTTTTACCGAAGAAGACTCAGACTGCGTTTCTCCATTGATATCCGTTGCATTTACTTCGATAAAATAATTGTACGTTCTTACCTCATCTTTCTTTTTCTCCGAAGCTGGTTTTGCTACAAATTCGAAATTAAATTTTCCTTCCGCATCAGTCGTTGTATCACCAAATGTAATTTCTTCTCGCTCGCCACGACCTGCTGGAATTGAGCGATACCAAGGCCAAAACGTAAAAATTTCTTGACGATAAACACGATACGAAACTTTTGCATTATCGATATTAGCACCAGAAAAAGCAATTGCCTTCCCTTCTACTTTTACCTTGTCATTTAAACTATAAACACCTTTATTTTTCTCTATTTCAACTTTGAATTTTGGACGTTTATATTCTTCTACTTTGAACGAATAATAACCATCTTCATTAATAACTTTTATAGAAAAGTTCCCTGTTAAAGTAGAACTTGGCAAAATAAAACTTCCATTTACAGATCCAAATTCGTTGGTTGTTAAATCTATTTTAGAAAGCTCTTTATTATTAACATCATATAAACCAATCGTCAATTTAGAATTTGGAATGACATTTCGAGTTTTATTTTTCGATGAATAATAAATTCCTTTGAAATAAACCGTTTGTCCAGGACGATAAATCGCACGATCTGTGAAAATCTTGACAGAAGAATCATCATCTTCATCATCTTCATCATAACGATCGTAATCGTAGTAATACGTTGAATAAATAGTATGTTCATCTTTTACTCGATATTGAAAGTTTCTCCAAGTCGCAGGAAAAGTGATTATTCCATCTTTATCCGAAGTTAAAATTTTAAATTCCTTTTTATTATAATCTGACAAATTAGAAAACTCAACCGCAATATTACTTTCTGGTTTTCCAGTTTCACGATTCACAACCGAAACCTTTTCATTCAGTGAGTTTATCGCATATTTCGAAGCCATTATATCCAAATAATCGATATCGTCTTTTGTATTGATTTTAAATTCAGAATTATTCGAAAAAAGGACAATATAACGACCAGATTTAAGTGGATTTAATTTGACAATTGTCGAATGATTTTGAAAATCATCAAACGATTTGACATCAATTGTATATTGATCAACAACTTGTAAACTATTCAGAAATTTTTGCGCTTCTACAATTCTATTTTCGTTATAAACATTTAATGTTTGTATTTTCTGTTTTCCATCAAAACCTTCATTATAAGCGAAAACTTTTACAAAAACTTGCGACAAATTTTTATGCGTTAATTGAATTGGTGTATTCTGATTTTCGTTAATATATCGCTCCGCTTGCACACTTAATTCTTGCGATTTAATCTTCGAAACTAAATTATTTATATTCTCTAATTCCTCCGAATTTGGATAAAGCTTCTCAACTTTTTGTTGAATCTCAAAAATCTTATTTACGTTAGTCAATTTATCTTCTTGCAAACCATAATAATCTGTCGCTAAAGTTGCATACACATAAGACGAATACCATGCTTTTGGATATTTTGTTGCTAAAAATTCTTTTTGTTTAATAATTTCTTGAACCGAAGTCGAACCTCGGTTTGAATCAATTAAAATCAATTCATTGTACAAAACAGCATTTTCGTTATTTTTTTGTTTATTAATCTCAACTAAATCAGAAAGCAATTGATTTGCTTTATCTTTTTCATCATTCTGATTCAGATAATTGATATAATTTCTTGCTAAAACATCATACAATGTTGGCGTTAAATCAAATTGTTGTTGCGCATTTTTCTTATCATTTGCAATATTCAAAATCATTTTATAATCTTGAGATTTTGCATTTATTAATTCATTTTTTGGTTGAATTGATTTCGAAAAATAATCATTAATTATTTTCTTAAAAGTATCTTCTGTCCAAAATCTCACATCATTTGTAGCTTGATTTTCGACATTTGTACGACTATTGATTTTCCAACGATTTTCGTTGTAATACAATTGATATAACTCAGCTAAATATGAATAAACAATCGCATTATTTACAATTGATTTTTCATCTAAATCCTTTTTAAACAAATCAAAAACGAAGTTTACATCATCTGTTTCATCAGAAGTTGCAACTTTTATTTTTGCTTCATAAAACAAAGCTTTCAGATAACTTTGTTGATTATTTTGCTTTTTTGATAACGTTTTAAGTTCATCAATTTTTGGTTGGATAGATTTGAATTGACCATTTTGCATTTGCTGGTCAATTTCTTTCCACTTTTGATCAATCGTTGGGGATTGAGCCATAAGCATCGAATTGGTTAAAATTAATAATAAAAACAGTAGCTGTTTCATAGATTCTTTCTTTTATCAGTAGATGCAAGTTACGGAAAAATGGTTGGTTGAGGAAGTAAAAAAATTATCAAATGGTTGATATATAGCACAAAAAAAAATCTGAATGTTGCCATTCAGATTTTTTGATATATAAGTTGATTAGTTGTAGTTTTTATAAATCGTCTACGTCTAAATCTTCGTCGATTTGTAAATCATTTAATTCAGCATCTTCTGCAAAATCAATATCTTCTTCATCGTCTAAATCAACCATCATGTCTTTTTTAGGCGCTTTAAGAGGCATTGAACCGAAACGGTAAACCGTTAATGGATAATTAAGAACAGCTGGTTTATCTTCTACAGAAATTAATTCAGCCACAAATGTCCACATTTCCATAAAATCATATACAAAAGCCATACGATCTCCTTGATTAGCAAAAGCTTCTTTGATATAAAAATCAGCCATTGTTTCATCAGTTCCATCATCAGACATATCCTCTAAAGGAATTTCTTTTGTTTGGTTTCCATCTTCATCTACTTCATAGAACGACGCCAACTCCTCACCTTGTAAACTAAAAGCACTAATAATACCTTTGTACAATGTGAATAATGTTTGCTTCTCTTTAATTTCTATGTCTCTAAAAACATCCTCTTTTGCATCAAGGAATACACGAATTTTATATATCACTTTCTAAATATTTTTCGGTTCCAAATTTAAATCTTTTCCCATATTAATTACAAATTCTAATGCAGAATTATAATTATTTTCTACTTCGCCTTCTAAAATTGCTTCTTTGATGGCATTTTTTAATATTCCAATCTCTTTTCCTGGCTGAATATCAAATATTTTCATAATTTCTTCACCCGAAATTGGCGGTTGAAAATTACGAACTCTGTCGCGTTCTTCAACATCTTTTATTTTTTCTTCTACAACTTCAAAATTTTGTTTGAAACGTTTCTGTTTACGTTCATTTTTTGTTGTAATATCGGCTTTACAAAGCGTAATTAAATCGTCGAAATCTTCTCCAGCATCAAATAATAATCTGCGCAAAGCTGAATCTGTTGCATCGTCTGTTACAACTGCAATTGGACGAGAACTCATCATCACCAATTTCTGAACATATTTTACTTGCGGTCCTAATGGCAATTTTAATCGTCTGAACAATTTTAATACCATTTTAGATCCAACAAATTCATGCGAATGAAATGTCCAACCTACATTTTTATCAAAACGTTTGGTAACCGCTTTTCCAATATCGTGCAACAATGCCGCCCAACGTAACCAAACATTATCTGTGTTGACAGAAATATTATCAACGACTTCTAACGTATGATAAAAATTATCTTTATGTTTCTGACCTTCAACCTCTTCAATTCCTTTTAACGCAACCAATTCTGGTAAAATATGTTGCATTAATCCTGATTGTTCCAATAATAATAATCCGACCGAAGGTTTATCCGTCATCATAATTTTCTGAAACTCATCCATTACACGTTCAAAAGATACGATATTAATACGTTCTGCATTGTCAATTATTGCCTGAAAAGATTTTTTTTCTATTTCAAACTCCAATTGAGCTGCAAAACGAATCGCACGCATCATGCGCAAAGGATCATCAGAATAGGTAACATTCGGTTCTAATGGCGTTTTGATGATTTTATTATTCAAATCTTCTACTCCATTAAAAGGATCAATTAATTCACCGAAATTCTCTTTATTCATCGAAATTGCCAATGTATTGATCGTAAAATCACGACGTTTTTGGTCATCTTCCAACGTTCCGTCTTCTACATGTGGTTTTCGACTATCTTCTGAATAACTCTCTTTTCGTGCACCTACAAATTCCAAATCTGTGTCTTTATATTTGAACATTGCTGTTCCAAAACGTTTAAAAACTGAAACTTGTGATGTATGTCCTAATTTATTAGCTAATTCTTTAGCCAATAAAATTCCATTTCCTACTGTTACAAAATCGATGTCTTTTTTCTGACCACGATTCAATAAATAATCGCGTACAAATCCACCAACTACATAAGTTTCTTGATTAATTTCATCAGCAACTTCTGCTACATTATTAAAAATTGGATTTGATACGGCTTCTAAGATTTTCATTCTGCAAAAGTATATGTTTTGAAATAAAAAACTACTCTCTAATAACTTTTACTTCGTTATCTAGACCTAATTTAATTATCGTTGATGCAGTAAACTGAGGCACAAAGGTTTTTGTCTCGTCTGGATAAAAGTCAACACGCTCTAAAATAGTAGGATTAACTTCCGAAAACACTTTTGGAGAAGGTTCTCCTGATAAATTAGCCGATGTAGACACAATTGGTCCACCTAATTTCCCTATGATTTTCTTACAAAACAAATCGTCTGTTAATCGAATAGCAATTGTATTGTCTTCTGCAACTAACGATTGTGGTAAACCTTTTGGATTATCGTAAATAATTGTAAGAGGTTTTTCATTCAAATCAATCAAATCCCAAGCTAATTCTGGCACCTCAACAATATTTTGTAACATACGTGGAGAATCAACCAAAATAATCAACGATTTTGATGAAGGACGATTTTTTATCTGATAAATTTTTTCGATTGCAGCCTCATTCTTCGCATCACAACCCAGTCCAAGAATTGTGTCTGTTGGATAAAGCATTGTTTCTCCTTGTTTTAGTTTGGCTACAATTTCGTTTATATCTGACATTTTCTTTGTTTTATAAATTTGAGTGCAAAGGTATTATAGGAAAGTTGAATGAAGTCGATTTTCTTCGAAATATTATTTATCGCAAAATAGATTTTAGATTTCATAGACCTTTAGATATTCATTTGCCGCTTTATCCCAACTAAAACTTGCAGCTCTTTTGATATAGGATTCAATAAAATAATCTGAATTTTGATTGTATTGATTTAACGCATCTTCCACTACATTTTTCATATATTCTGGTTCAAAATCATTCCAATAAAACGCATCTTTTCCACCAATTTCTGGTAAAGACGTTTTATCAGATAAAATAATTGGTTTTCCAAAGCTCATCGCTTCTAAGGGAGGCAAACCAAAACCTTCTCCAGTTGATGGAAATAAGAACGCTTCGCAATTTTGCATATAAAATTGCTTTGCTCGTTCAGAAACTTTACCTGATAAAAAAACTTGGTTTTCTAATTTTTCTTTAGCAATTAAATCTTTTATTTTTTGACCATAGGCATTCGTACAATTCCCAGAAATAATCAAATTAAAATCTGGTAAAAATTTCATCATTTTTACAAGTGATTCAAAATTTTTCTTTTCAAGAAAAGCTCCAATCGTATAAAAATAAGGTTTTGAAATATCTAATGGAGATTGAAAATCATCACAATTTATAATTTCTGAAATTGAATTTCCATTATAAATTATTGTATTTTCTATTCCCGAAATATCAAAATATTGCATAGTTTGTTTCTTTGCATATTCAGAAATAAATGTGATAACATCTACTCGCTTAATCTTTTCTTTAAAATATTTAATGTGATTTGGACTATAATCAAGCGAATTTTCTTCCATAAAATTAACATCATGAATCGTCAAAACATATTTTTTTGGTTTATGACAAGGTTCAACTTTTATATTTTGATTTAAGGAGTGCCAAACATCATACTTTTCACGCGTTCTGAAAAACGGATTGCGCATTAAACTATAATATTTTTTATAATGAAATTTAGTACCAAATTCAGTCCTTAAATCTTCAGGTTTTTTGTAAAGTAAATAAATTTGATCATCAAAATTTAATTTCGAAAGCGCTTTAATCAATTCGTAATTAAAAACTCCGAAACCAGTTGCACGATTCTTTAGATTATGAGATTCTAAAAGAATTTTTTTTGCCATAAGTTAGGTTCTAAAATTTAAAAACTTGTTTTAAGTTGTCTGTATTTTCAACAAAAATAGACATATCTTTGACAGATTAAAATGAAATATAGATTTTTTCTATATTAATTATAATATTTTGAAAAATGACACAGAAAATTGTCGTAAATAATAATTATAAAACTACTCAAACCGAAATCAAATCTATTATTGATAATTTTGATCTGATTGATGATTATATTGCAAAAGGTACAAGAAATTCTATCAAAAAAAAGAGATTAGAATCGGGTAAAATTGCAACGATTAAATCATTCAAAATTCCGAATATTGTTAACAAATTTGTGTATCGATTTTTTAGAAAATCAAAAGCTGAACGATCTTATGAATATGCAAAACGATTGATTGATTTAGGTTTTTTGACGCCATATCCTATTGCTTTTGTAGAAAATAAAACCGCTATAAATTTTAATGATAGTTACTATTTCTGTGAATTAGTTGAAGCTGATTTAACTTATCGTGAATTAGTTGAAATTCCAACTTGGGAAAATCGAAACGAAATTTTGAAACAGTTTACAAAATTCACTTTTGATTTACATGAAGCTGGAATTGAATTTTTAGATCATTCTCCTGGAAATACTTTAATCAAGCAAGTTGGAGAAAATCAGTACGAATTTTATTTGGTTGATTTAAATCGCATGAATTTTCACAATTCAATGAGTTTTGATATTCGAATTAAAAATTTTTCTCGTCTAACTCCTCAAAAAGAAATGATTGAAATTATGGGAAAAGAATATGCGAAACTTATTAATAAACCAGAACAGGAAGTTATTGAAGCTATGTGGAATAAAACGCAAGAATTCCAACATAAATTTCAGACAAAACAAGCTCGAAAAAAGAAATTAAAAGCCATGATTGGTAAAAAATAATAACAAAAAAGCAGATTTGAAATCAAATCTGCTTTTTTGTTATTTTATCATTTCAGAAAACGGAATAATAATCTCATATCCTTTTTCTTTAAAATAATCGTTCATTCCTTCTCTATACGTCACTAAGACAAAATCTCCGCCCCAAGCTCCAAGACTTTTTACAGTTCCTAAATAATCAGGAAAATACAATTCTTTAACTTGTGGAATTTGCATAAAATCACCTAATCTAGCTTGATATTCATCCAAAATAGATTCTAAATCAGTTAAATTCTCAACTTTAGTTGCTTTTACAACCAAATCAGAAAGATCCTGAATCATTTTCCAATCTTTTGGTTTGTTTTTGTAATGATTTCCCACAACGGCTTGCGTATCTTGCTTTTGATTAAGATAAACAAAATAAAGTTGATCTTTAAAATTCCAATTCAATTCTAAATCTTCTACTTCGATAGGATTATTCGAAAACAAAATAGGCTGATGATGATGCGCACATGCAATATCATAACCACTTGTATTGAAGGTTAATTGATTTAATTCAAACGGATTTATTTCTATCCATTGACTAATCAAATCAATCAAAGTCGAACTACTTCCCAGTCCCCATTCTTGCGGATATTCTAACTTCGTTAAACATTGATAACTGTTATTAGAATCAAAAAAATCAGAATTTAATGATTGAGCTTTTTTTAAAATTGTCTGCAATGATTTGCTTAATCTATCATTTGTAGTAGAAATTATTTCTAAATCATTCAATCTAATTTCGGCTTCAAACCAAATAGAATCATCAAATTTAATCGCTTTCCAAGTGATTAAATTTTCAGTTTCTGATGAATTTTCTACAAACAAACATTGCCCATATTTAGTGGGCAATGCAAATGCTTTCGCTCCATCAATCACAATATATTCCCCTATAAGGAATAATTTTCCATTGGAACGGTATGTTTTCATTTCGTTTAGATTTGTGCCGAAGAAGTCGTTACTTCTCTGTTTATTTTTTTTACTAAACCTTGTAAAGTGTTTCCTGGTCCAACCTCAATAAATTCAGTTGCACCATCAGCAATCATATTTTGTACAGATTGCGTCCATTTTACAGGAGCAGTTAATTGCGCAATCAAGTTTTTCTTGATTTCTGCAGGATCTGTAACGGCAGTTGTACTTACATTTTGATATACTGGACAAATTGGCGTATTGAATGTTGTTTCTTCAATGGCTTTTGCCAATTCTTCTTCCGCTGGTTTCATTAAAGGTGAATGAAAAGCTCCACCAACAGGTAAAACTAAAGCACGTTTTGCGCCTAATTCTTTCAATTTTTCACATGCTACGTTAACCGCTTCAATTTCTCCAGAAATCACTAATTGACCTGGACAATTGTAATTTGCAGCAACTACAACTCCATCAATTTCTGCACAAGCATCTTCAACAATTTTGTCTTCTAATCCTAAAATTGCAGCCATTGTTGATGGATTAGCTTCACAAGCAGCTTGCATTGCTAAAGCACGTTTGTACACTAATTTTAATCCAGATTCAAAATCTAACGTTTCATTTGCAACTAAAGCAGAAATTTCTCCTAAAGAATGTCCTGCAACCATTTCTGGTTTAAAATCTGATAAAGTTTTCGCTAAAATAACAGAATGTAAAAAAACTGCTGGTTGTGTAACTTTTGTTTGTTTTAGGTCTTCTGCAGAACCTTCAAACATAATTGATTTTATATCAAATCCTAAGATTTCGTTTGCTTTATCAAATAATTCTTTTGCGATTTCAGAATTTTCGTACAAGTCTTTACCCATTCCAGAGAATTGAGCACCTTGTCCTGGAAAAACATATGCTTTCATTATACTATTTTTAATGTATGACAAATGTATAATAAAATCTTAAACTTCTTTATTTAACCTAAGTTTTGATTTTCTTTTCTATAAATTTCATCTAAATATTTATAACGATTTGCAACAGAAATTGCATGTAGTTTTGCAATTGTATAACCATCTTTTCCATCTAAAAAACCAAGTCTCATTACGAAATAATTTAAAAAACGATAAGCAGGCTTTATAGTATAATGATAAAATGATGGTTTCAAATTTTTGAGACGAAGTTCTTGTGCTCGTAAGCGAGAATAACTATTAAGTTTATTTAAATAATATTCTTCATCAATAAACGTATGATGTTTCACTTTTTGTTCCAAATCACCTACTGAACCATCACATTCTAATAATTCATGGACCATCAAACCATCTTTATATCTACATTTAGATTTTCTAAAAAGACGAACAGCTCTCACATTTTGCTGACCTGAAAATTCTATTTTCTTATTCTTAAAATAAAATGAATGATAAGCCATAAAAGCTACTTCCTGTAAATTTGAATTTACTTTCTTTATTAATTCTTTTTTTAATTCAGATGAAAGTTCTTCATCTGCATCAAAAAAAGTGACCCAATCATTTTTTGCCAAAGAAAGTGCATAATTTCGTTGATTTGTGAAATTATCAAACTTGCGTTTTACAAACTTTACTTTTGGATTTTGGAATGCAATTTCTTCCGTTTTGTCTGTACTATATGAATCTACAATAATTATTTCATCTGCATAACTAGCCTCATCAAGAAATCTTTTGATGTTTTTTTCTTCGTTAAGTGTAATTAGTAAAGCAGAAATTTTAGTAGACATTCTCTATAGTAATCAAATTTTATAAATAGAAACTCAAAATTTCTATTTTTATTTTATTAATGGTGATAAGAAATATTCTAGTTTTTCTTTAAACAACTCGAAGTCAAAGATTAAATAAAATTCATCAACTTGTTTTTTTATTTGACGATTGTTTAAATCTCCAAGTTTTTCAGGAAAATAATCTTTTAAATGAACACTTGTGTGATGAATTCCATCTTCGAAAGTTGCCCAAACTTTTTTATCAATCCAAGGAGAGAAAATAATAAATGATTTTTTCCCTAAAGCTTTGGACATATTAATTGCTCCTCCATCATTTCCTACAATCACATCACATTCGTTTGCAATTGCAATAAACTCGCGCAAATCATTACCCAACAATTCAAAATAAACTTTCGATTTGGTTTCATCAGATAATTGATTATATACTTCTTTTGCTTGCGGTAACTGTTTCGGAAAATAATTGAATAAAATATTGACATTATAATGTTGACCAATAAAATCAACCATTTTTGCCATTTCATTCAACGGATAAGTTTTTGAAGGATCAGAACCAAGCAAACTAATCATAACCGTTTTACGAGTAGAATCAACTTGATGTTTTGTGAATAAATCTTTCGCAAAGTTTATTTCTTCTTCTGTTAAATATAATTTTGGTTCTGTAGCCAAAGGCGTTTCAATTCCTAAAGGCTTCAATAAAGACAAACGATGTTCGATTGCTAAACCTAAATATGAATTTGGTTCGTCATGTTTTTCTACATTATCTGTATACAAAAACGTTCTTCCAATCTTTTTATATGATATTTTTTTTGGTGCATTATTGATAAGAACATCCACCCAACTCTGTAATTTTGAGTAAGCATCAATTACAATATCATATCTATTTTGATTAACTTTTTTCGAGAATTTAATCAAATTCATCAAACCTTTGTTTTCTTTTTCATCGAAAACAATTTTATGATCGATGTAGGGATTATTCTCTAAAACAGGCAAAGTATTACTATTGATTAAATAATCAACAATAGCATTTGGATAAGCTTTTTTGATATTTTCGCACAACAATGATGTGATTAAAACATCGCCTATCATCTTGTGTTGGATAATCAAAATTTTCATAAAACATAGTTATAAAGCAAAACTACTAAAATATGTTTGATTCGAAAATAAAAAATCCTCAACAAAACTGCTGAGGATTATATTTTATAAAATTTATTTTACTTAAACCGCCACATTATGCTCGCGTAATGCATCGTTTAATGAAGTTTTTTTATCTGTAGACTCTTTACGAGTTCCGATGATCAAAGCACATGGAACTTGGTATTCACCTGCAGCAAATTTCTTTGTGTAAGACCCTGGAATGACAACTGAACGAGCAGGAACATAACCTTTAATTTCTACTGGTTCGTCACCTGTCACATCAATAATTTTAGTCGATGCTGTTAAAACAACATTTGCTCCTAAAACCGCTTCTTTTCCTACGCGAACTCCTTCTACAACGATACAACGAGATCCAATGAATGCATTATCTTCGATAATTACTGGAGCAGCTTGCAATGGTTCTAAAACTCCACCAATTCCTACACCACCAGATAAGTGAACATTTTTCCCAATTTGCGCACAAGAACCTACAGTAGCCCATGTATCAACCATTGTTCCTTCGTCCACATACGCACCAATATTTACATAAGAAGGCATTAAAATAACTCCAGAAGAAATATACGCACCATAACGAGCAACAGCATTTGGAACAACACGAATTCCTTTTTCAGCATAGTTACGTTTCAACTCCATTTTGTCATGGTATTCAAAAATTCCAGCTTCTAACGTTTCCATTTTCTGAATTGGGAAATACATTACAACTGCTTTTTTTACCCATTCGTTTACTTGCCAATCTTCACCAACTGGTTCTGCACAACGTAATTGTCCGTTATCGATTAACTCAATTACTTCACGAATTGCAGCTTGTGTTGCATCATCTTGTAACAATTCTCTATTGTCCCAAGCTTTTTCTATGATTTGTTTTAAATTCTCCATCTTTATTAATAATAGCCACAAATATAAAAATTATAATCAAGGGATTTCATAGAGATTATTTATTATTGAATCGTTTTTTTAAATTTGCCAAATGTCACGAATATTAGCGTTAGATTACGGAGGAAAAAGAACAGGCGTTGCCGTAACCGATGAATTGCAAATTATAGCTTCGCCAGTTGATACAATTGATACATCAAAATTGATGGATTTCTTGAAACAATATATCGAGAAAGAAAACGTTTCTGACCTTGTAGTTGGGTTATCTGTTCGTTTTTCGGGAGAATTAAATGAGATTGAAAATCAAATTCAACCTTTTTTGAAAAAGTTTTCTGAACAATTTCCGCTGATTAAAATTCATCGTGAAAATGAGATGTTTACATCAAAAATGGCTTCGCAAGCAATGTTTGCTGGAGGAATGAAAAAGAAAAAACGTCAAGAAAAAGGAATGGTCGATAAAGTAAGTGCTGTAATAATTTTACAATCATTTTTATCACATAAACTATAACAAATTGTATCTTTGCCGTTAAATTAATAAAAAAAGATCAGAAAATGGTATTACCAGTTGTAGCTTACGGAGATCCTGTCTTACGTAAAGTTTCACAAGAAATCGATCAAGATTATAAAAATTTACAAGAGCTGATCCAAAATATGTTCGATACAATGTACGACTCTAACGGAGTTGGTATCGCGGCGCCACAGATCGGAAAAGATATACGTTTATTTATTGTAGATTGCTCACCTTTTGAGGAAGATGAAGATTATGAAGATATACAGAATGAGTTGAAAGATTTCAAACGTGTTTTCATCAATCCAAAAAAAATCAGTAGTTCTGAAGGAGACGAATGGGCTTTTACAGAAGGATGTTTGAGTATTCCTCACATTCACGAAGATGTAACACGTCCAGAATCGGTAACTTTAGAATATTTTGATGAAAATTGGGTGAAACATACCGAAACTTTTTCGGATATTCGCGCTCGAGTTATTCAACACGAATATGATCATTTGGAAGGAAAGCTTTTTATTGACTATATTTCGAGCTTTAAAAAGAAATTAATAAGTAATAAATTAAAAAATATAACAAAAGGGAAAGTAAACACGAGTTACAAAATGAAATTCCCTTCATAGACCCTTAAACATAATAGAATATGGATTTATCAAGAGTTATCGCAATTTCAGGAAAACCAGGATTATACCGTTTAGTTTCTCAAACAAGAGGTGGTTTTGTTGTTGAAGATTTAGAAAAAGGTAAAAAAATCTCAATCGCTTCTAACTACAATGTTAGTTTATTAGACAACGTTGCGATCTACGGAGTATCACAAGAATTTCCTTTGGCTGAAGTTTTCTTCAGAATTTACAAAAAAGAAAACGGAGGAGAAACGATCGATTACAAAACTTCTGGTGCAGAATTGCGTAAATATATGGAAGAAGTTTTACCAGAATATGACGATTCAAGAGTTTATGATTCTGATTTGAAAAAATTATTCCAATGGTATAATATCTTACACAAAAACGGATTATTAAACATCGACTTAGCTGCTGTAGAAGCTGCAATGGCTGCTCAACAAGCACAAGAAGCTCCTGTTGCTGAAGTAGAAGCTACAGAAGAAGTTGCTGTGGAAGAAAAACCAAAAAAGAAAGCTCCTGCTAAAAAGGCTGCTGACAAAAAAGACGCTGAAGAAAAACCAGCTAAAAAAACTGCTGCTAAAAAAACAACAGCAAAAAAAGATAAAGACGCTGAATAATTAGAGATGAATACACGTAAAGATCAATTACAGGCTTTCGAAAGATTGTTGGATATAATGGATGAATTACGTGAAAAATGTCCGTGGGATCGTAAACAAACAATGGAAACGTTGCGTACGTTGTCTATCGAAGAAATTTATGAACTTTCGGATGCTATCATCGAAAAAGATTCGGATGAAATAAAAAAAGAACTAGGTGATGTTTTTCTTCACCTAGTTTTTTATTCTAAAATCGCATCAGAACAAAACAACTTCGATGTTGCTGATGTTTTAAATGGTATTTGTGACAAATTAATTCATCGTCATCCTCATATTTACGGTGATGTAGAAGCTAATACAGAAGAAAAAGTGCTTCAAAATTGGGAACAAATCAAACTAAAAGAAGGTAACAAATCTGTACTTTCTGGCGTTCCTACTTCTCTCCCAGCAATGGTAAAAGCTTACCGAATTCAAGACAAAGTAAAAGGTGTTGGATTTGAATTTGAAAATTCTGATCAAGTTTTTGATAAAATTATCGAGGAAATTAATGAATTCAAAGAAGAACAAAATCCAACAGATAAAGAGATGGAATTTGGTGACATTTTATTTTCTTTGATTAATTATGGACGATTTAATGGCATCAATTCTGAAGATGCTTTAGAAAGATCGAACAAAAAATTTATCACACGTTTTCAGAAATTAGAAGAAATCGCGAAAGAAAATGGTCAAAACATAGCTGATTTAACCATTTCTGAATTAGACAATTTATGGAATTTAGCGAAAATTCGCTAGTGTAAACTTGACACTATAAATTTTATTCAAATTCACGAAAACGTTGTAATCAGACGTTTTAACACTATTATAAATAACTTTTATCGACACCAATAAAACAAAATATTACAAATTATTGTGCATGCACAGAAAACCGACATATATTTGCAATGGTTATAGCGGGCAATAGCTTGTAATAATGGAAGGAAGTTTGTTTACTAAGTAAACAGTTTTCTCATTTTTTTGTGGTTTTGATGAAAAGGTGACTTAAAGTCGCCTTTTTATTTTTTATCAACTTCTATTTAAAATCACAATTCATAACAACCCTTTTTTATCTGAATAATTTGTAAATTTGTGAAATGCAGTTTCAATTAAATTCTGAATTCAAGCCAACCGGTGATCAGCCAAAAGCTATTGAAGAATTATCAAATGGTATTCTAAATAATGATCGTTATCAAACACTTTTGGGTGTTACAGGTTCTGGTAAAACATTTACAATCGCGAATGTTGTGCAAGATGTGCAACGTCCAACTTTGGTTTTGGCGCATAACAAAACGTTGGCGGCGCAGCTGTATATGGAATTCAAAGAATTTTTTCCGAATAATGCTGTCGAATATTTCGTTTCTTACTATGATTATTATCAACCAGAAGCTTACATTCCTTCATCAGGAACCTATATTGAGAAAGATTTATCAATTAATGAAGAAATTGAAAAGCTTCGTTTAAGTACAACTTCCTCCCTACTTTCTGGTCGTCGCGATATTTTGGTTGTGGCTTCAGTTTCGTGTTTATATGGTATTGGAAATCCAACAGAATTTCATAAAAATGTGATTCAGATTGAAACGGGGCAAATTATCTCGAGAACAGCTTTTTTGCATAAATTAGTCCAAGCTTTATATTCGAGAACAGAAGGTATTTTTCAACGCGGAAATTTTAGAATTAAAGGAGATACATTAGATATTTTCCCTGCTTATGCGGATGATGGAATCAGAATTAATTTCTTTGGTGATGAAATCGAAGAAATCTCAGTTTTCAATGTAGAAACAGGTAAAACTTCAACTAAATTAGATAAAATTAATATTTATCCAGCCAATCTTTTTGTTACTTCTAAAGACACTTTAAATGGTGCAATTGCTGATATTCAGATCGATTTGGGTAAACAAGTTGAATATTATCATGAAATCGGAAAACATCTCGAAGCAAAACGTTTGCAAGAACGTACTGAATTCGATTTGGAAATGATCAAAGAATTGGGATATTGTTCTGGAATCGAGAATTATTCGAGATACTTAGACGGTCGCGAACCAGGAACTCGTCCATTCTGTTTGTTAGATTATTTCCCAGAAGATTATTTGATGGTGATTGATGAGTCGCACGTTACAGTTTCTCAAGTTCATGCAATGTATGGTGGAGACCGCTCGCGCAAGGAGAATTTAGTAGAATATGGTTTCCGACTTCCAGCTGCAATGGACAATCGTCCGTTAAAATTTGAAGAATTTGAAGCTTTACAAAATCAAGTGATTTATGTTTCGGCAACACCTGCGAATTATGAATTAGAAAAATCGGAAGGAGTTGTTGTAGAGCAAGTCATTCGTCCAACTGGATTATTAGATCCAATTATTGAAATTCGTCCAACACAAAATCAAGTCGATGATTTGATGGAAGAAATCAATAAACGAGTAGAGTTAGACGAACGTGTTTTGGTCACTACTTTAACGAAACGAATGGCGGAAGAATTAACGAAATATTTGACAAAATATGGTGTTCGTTGTCGCTATATTCATTCCGATGTCGATACGTTAGAACGTGTTCAAATTATGGCCGATTTACGTGCGGGATTATTTGATGTTTTGGTTGGTGTTAATCTTCTAAGAGAAGGTCTAGATTTACCCGAAGTTTCTCTGGTTGCAATTTTGGATGCTGATAAAGAAGGTTTCTTAAGAAGTCATCGTTCCTTAACGCAAACGGTTGGTCGTGCTGCTCGTAATGTGAATGGTTTAGCGATCATGTATGCTGATAGAATTACGGATAGTATGCAATTAACAATTGATGAAACGAATCGTCGTCGTGAAATTCAGATGCAATACAACAAAGATCACAATAAAGTTCCGCAAGCTTTAAATAAAAAAATAACAAAACTAAGTTTAGCTGCAGCAGATTTTGAAGAAAATCCTTACGAACAAAAACATTTGATACAACAAGCTGCGGAGATTAATGAAAATTATTCGACAGAAGATAAAGAGAAATTGGTACAGAAATTGCAGAAAGAAATGGAAAAAGCTGCAAAAAATTTAGATTTTATAAAAGCAGCCGAATTAAGAGATCAAATTCAACTCTTAACCAAAGAATAGCACGTTTTTTTTTAGTTTTAATGAAATTTTTAAGTTTTACATTTTTAATATTATTTACTCTTTTATCTTCCTGTAATACTCATATTCTAAAATCTTCTACTAATAATGAATTGATAGAAAATGAGGAATATAGTCTCATTCATTCTCGTGAATTAAAAATTTTTAAAAAATTTGATACACCTCCAAATTATGAAAGGAATCAAAATTATACAGATTTTGGTAAATGGATAAATAACCTTCCGCTCAAAAACAATAATACAGCTGTTTATTCTTTTGATGGTCAAAAAAAATCTAATCCAAATATATATGTAGGAGTTTTAGATTTAGAACAACCCAAAAAAAATGTACAGTTTAATGCAAATGCGATGATGAGTTTACGTTTAGAGTATTTCTTCCGTACGAAAAAATACAATGAAATAGATAAATTGTCTAAAATTTCTACAAAACCAATTCCTTACACTGACTATGTAAAAGGAGATTATTCTTATACAAAATACATGCAATATTTGATTTATTATTTAGAAAATACAAATTCAAATACAATTGCTGAATTATTAAAACCAATCTCTATCAAAGAGATTCAAATTGGCGATGTATTTTTTCAAAAGGGAAATATAAAAAGTCATGCTGTAATGGTAATTGATTTAGCGAAAGATAAAAATGGGAATAATATATTCATTTTGGCTCAAAGTTATTATCCAAGTCAAGACATTCATATTCTTTCTAATCCAAGCAACGATTTAATCTCACCATGGTATATTGCAAAAGAAGGCATACTTCTTACACCTGAGTGGAGATTTTTGTCTTCGGACTTGATGCGTTTTAAATAACATTTTACTTTTTCAATCCTTACATTTTACTTAAATTTGTTGTTCAAAACCTCAAAGTAAACAACAATACAGTAAATAATCGATAATGCAAAGAGTATATTTAGACAATGCAGCAACCACAGCAATTCGTCCAGAAGTAGTTGACGAAATGGCAAATGTGATGAAAAATGTTTTCGGAAATCCATCTTCTACCCACGTTTTTGGTAGAGAAGCCAAGGCACTTATAGAAATGGCTCGAAAGAACATTGCGCAGCGTTTAAATATTTCTCCTGCCGAAATTTATTTTACTTCTTGTGGGACAGAATCTAACAATACGATTATACGTTCTTGTGTAAATGATTTAGATGTTACACGTATCATTACTTCGGATATGGAACACAAATGCGTACAAGAAAGTATCAAAGATTTAGAATATCGTGGAAAAGTTGAAGTAATCCGCATCAATATTCAAAAAAATGGAGACATTGATTATGCTCAATTAGAGGAATTAGTTAAAGATCAATCTAAAAAAACATTGGTTTCTTTGATGCATGCTAATAACGAAATTGGAAATTTAACAGATATTAAACGTATTTCGCAATTGTGTCAAGAAAATAATACATTGTTCCACACAGATACGGTGCAAACAGTTGGTCATTACGATTTAGATTTCCAAGATTTGGGAATGGATTTCGCTTCTTGCTCAGCACACAAAATTCATGGACCAAAAGGTGCTGGATTTTTATATGCAAAAAAAGCTTCGCATTTAAAAGCCTTGATTGCTGGAGGAGGACAAGAAAGAGGAATGCGTTCTGGTACCGAAAACGTATACGGAATTGTTGGACTTTCAAAAGCTTTTGATTTAGCAATTGATGAGTTAGAAGCTCATGTTAATCACATCAAAGAAATTAAACAATATACAATCGATCAATTAAAAGCAGCTATTCCAGGCGTTTCTTTCAATGGATTATCAGATGATTTAGACAAAAGTTTGTATGCATTATTAAGCATCAAATTACCATTTCATGATGCCTTAATCGGATTCGAATTAGAATTAGCTGGTATCGCTGTTTCACAAGGAAGTGCTTGCAGTTCTGGTGCAGCAAAAGTTTCATTAGTTATGCAAACATTGTACACAGAAGAAGAAATTGATCAAATGACGCCTTTACGTGTATCTTTTTCATACGAAACAACTAAAGAAGATATTGATGTCTTAGTTGGAACATTGAAAAAAATCGCTGAAAAACATCAATTACAAAACGCTTAATGACTGATTTCAATCAACTTGATATTCTGATTTTAATTGCGTTAGCTTTTGGTTTTATCAACGGATTTTTCAAAGGTTTTATTTCTCAATTAATTGGGTTAGTCGGTTTTTTTGTAGCAATTTGGTTAAGTTTTAAATTTTATCAAATCATCGAAGTTTATGTCGATTCTTACAACATTGTTGCAGATAGCTTAACTTCTTTGGTTGCGTTAGTTATTACATTTGCAATTGCTTTTTTCACAATAAAATTAGCGTCAAGTTTAACACAAAAAACAGTAGAAGCAGTTGGTTTAGGAATCATTAATCGATTTGGTGGAGCGGCTTTAGGATTAATAATCTCTTTACTTTTAACATCAAGTATTTTGTATTATATCGATCCGATTTTAGAATTAGGATTTAAAGAAACAAAAGACGAAAGCCAGATTTTACCAATTTTGAACGAAAGTTCTCAAATCATCAAAAATTCTATCTTCGAAACAAAAGATAATTTAAGGACAGAATCCCAAGATTCTATTCATTTATAATCATACAAAGACAGCTTTTTTCAAGCTGTCTTTTTTCTTAACATTAATTTTATAAAAGGCACAAAAATTATCTAAAGAGATCAAAACAATTAATTTAAGATGAAAAACGATTCTTAGAAGTCGTTTTTTTATGATTTTATTTTTAATAACGACATATTGTGTCGTATAAAATCGTTCCTTTGTTTAAATTTTAAGATTATGAACAGCGCTATCATACTTTCATCCATCCTTTTTTTTATCATTGGAGCCGTTATCAGTTTTTTATATTCAAAGTCGAAAGCAAATTCAGCCATAATTGGAAATGAAATAAAATACCAAGAACTTCAGAAGCAATATGATTCGCTAAAAAATGAATTTATCGAAATAAAAGATGATGCAAATTTCAATTTGGATCAATGGCAAAAAGAGCGCGAAAAAAATACAGAATTAACGGTTCGCCATCAAGAAGCAATGAAAGCTGTGGAGGATCAGAAATCGTTTATGCTCGAAACTAATGAACGATTAAAAGAGCAATTTGAAGCACTTTCAGCTCAAGTTTTGAAAAGTAATAACGAACAATTTCTTGATTTAGCGAAAACAACATTGGATAAACATTTTACTAATTCTCAAAACGATTTAGAAAAACGTCAACAAGCGATTGATTCGTTAATCAAACCATTAAATGAAAGTTTGAATAAATTTGACGGAAAAATATCCGAAATAGAAAAAGCACGAGAAGGCGCTTATTCAGAAATTAAAGTTTTCTTAGATTCAATGCGTGGTACAACTGATAAATTGCAAAAAGAAACCAATACATTAGTTTCTGCTCTTAAAACTTCACACACAAGAGGAAAATACGGAGAAATTGGTTTGCGACGTGTGGTTGAATTTGCTGGAATGTCGTCTTTTTGTGATTTTGAAGAACAAACTTCTGTTCAATCAGAAAATGGTTTGCTTCGCCCAGATTTAATCGTTAATCTTCCTGGAAATCGAAAAGTTATTGTCGATTCTAAAGTTCCGTTAAACCAATATATGCTTGCGTTCGAAACGGAAGATGAAAATTTGAGAAAACATCATTTGCAAATGCACGCGAAAGCTGTACGCGAACATTTAAAGAATTTGAGTTCTAAGGCTTATTGGAATCAATACACAGAAGCACCCGATTATGTGGTGATGTATCTGCAAATTGAAAGTTCTTTTGGTGCTGCGTTAGAATTGGAGCGAACTTTGATAGAAGATGCACTAAACAATAGAATAATTATTGCAACACCAACTACTTTGATTACAATGCTTCGCACAATTGCGTTTAGCTGGCAACAATTAAATGTTGCGGAAAATATATATCAAATGCGAGATGCAGGGATAGAATTATACAATCGTGTGAATGTTTTGATACAACATTTGGCAACTGTTGGTCATAATCTTAACCAAGCAACCCAAAGTTACAATAAAGCTATAGGTTCACTAGAAAATCGTTTTATTCCGCAGGTTAAAAAGCTGAAAGAAATCGGTGGAACTTTGATGGAAAAAGAAATTTCGGAAACTAAGCCAATTGATACAATGATTCGTTCAATAAATAACTTGGATATTCAATAATCATTCTATATTTGTACAACTTTTAGAGAGAATGAAAACAAGCCTATTTACCTTGATTTTACTATACTCTCCTGCCATTTTTGCGCAGGTGAATTTTGAAGAAAAATCTGTACAGGTAAAACCAAATTTAGAATTAAATAAAGTATATAACTACTCATTTACAGATCGTAACTTTTCGATTTCTGTAAATGACACGGTTTCTAAAGTCATCAACCAATCAAATAAATCGATGGAATTGGTTGACAAGAATGATTTTGCTAATAAGTATACATTTGTAAATGGTAAAAATCAATCCAATGATCCTGATGAATTTTACCGCGATTTTATCAATAATTCTGAAGGAATAGAATACGAATTCACAACAAATCCTTCTGGAGAATTTTTAGAATTATTAAATATTCCTCAGATTGAAGAAAAATTGCTTAAAATAACAGATAAACTTGGCAAACAGCGCAAAAAATCTGATGATTATAAGGCAAATATTGCGTACATTGAGGAAATGGTCAAATCGAAAACATATGTTCCCTATGTTTTTGAGCAAGAAATTCACGTTTTCAATTATTTTAATGGACAATATTTTCGTTTAGGTGAAACATATGAAGGAAAATCTGTACAGGAAAATATTTTTGGTTTTCCAATTTCTTCTACAACAAACACTTATCTAAAAGACATCAACAAAGAAAAAGGTACGTATACAATTGCTTCTGACCAAAATTTGAGCAAAGATGATTTTGAAAAATTATGGGAAGAAATGGCGTATTATATGTTGAATGATGCTAAACTGAATTTGTCACAAGAACAGGTAAAAAAAGAAATCAAAAAATATTCAGAAACAGTTGAATTAAAAGTAAAATATGAAAATACATACGATTTGAATTCAATTTTAATCAAATCTGAATATTTATTTAGCTTAAACATTGGTTCTAAGAAAACAGTTAATCAATTAAGTATAAAACTTTTAAATGACTAAGTTTTATTTTTTAACGAATTTCAAACTTCATTTTAGATAATTTGCTCTATTTTTGAATTAGTTTGATTGCTTATAAATGAAAATTAACTTTACATATTATCTGTTTTTTCTATTTTTTTCGATAAAAATATTCGCTCAAGATCCTATTCAAGATACAATTTCACCGGTTGTTAAAAATGATACTATTTTTAATGCTCCACAGGAAACGATTATTTTCCCGAAAACATATTGGAATATTGGAAACGAGAAACGATATAATGTAACAACAAGTGAAGTGAAATTGGAAGATGACACGATTTCGCATCAAGAACAATATACTTATAACGTTATTATTCAGGTTGAAAATGTCTATCAAAATGAAACCATTGTAAAGTGGAATTTCAGAAATATACAATTCAATTCAAAATCATTTTTAAATAATCCTTTTTCGTTAGTTAATAATGTTTCGATTTCCTTTAAAATAGATCAAGACGGACGATTTTTAGGTTATACAGATTTAGATAAAACGATTAAACAATTGGTTTTATCTTCAGAAGATTTAGAGAATAAATATTTGGATAATCCTACTGCGATTGCGTTAATCAAAAAGAATCTTCAACAATATTCTACAGAAGAAAGTATTGTTAAATTATTTGACAAAGACATTCGTCAATTCCATCATTTTTATGGAAAAAGTAATTTTACTTTAGAAAGTGCGCCATTTGTTTATCAATCTTACATGGATAATTTATTTAGCACTTCTCCCACTCCAGCGACAACAGAATTGAAATTGAATGAGATTGAAGTTTCGCAAACCAATTATATTATGTCAAGTTTTCAGCAAGCCGATAAAGATTGGTTGGCCAATTCTTGGTACAGCTATTTGAAAGATTTAGCTACGAAATTAGGTTCTGAACAACCATCTGAAAAAAGATTGAAAGACGACATAAAATATTACGTTAAAACAACTTCGCGTATCAAAGATAACGGTTGGATTTCGTATAGTATCGAAACCAAAAAGGTGAAATTTCAAGATACGGATTACACGTTAGAGCGCCGTTTTGAGTTAGTAGACTAAAACTCGCATCAATACTGATAATTCTTACATTATTAAATCATAAAAACTTCGTGAATCAAGATTATTTTTCATAATTTTGCATTCATTTTATATAAATTATATTCACTATGCAATTGTCTGAACAAGAAATTATTCGTAGAGAAAAACTACAACAATTAAGAGACTTAGGCGTTGAGCCTTACCCTGCCGAAGAATTCGTGATAACTTCTAATTCTAAAGAAATTAAGGAAAAGTACGAAGAAGGAAAGGTTGTCAAGCTTGCCGGACGATTGATGAGTGTTCGTGTAATGGGAAAAGCTTCTTTCGCTGAGTTACAAGATAGCGAAGGTCGTGTACAGGTTTATATCTCGAGAGATGATATTTCTTCGTCTGAAGAAGGAATTGAGTACAATACAATTTTCAAGAAATTGATGGATATCGGAGATTTTATTGGAATTGAAGGATATGAATTCAAAACTAAAGTGGGTGAAATTTCTGTTCACGTAACAAAATTAACGTTGTTATCAAAAACTTTACGTCCATTACCAATTGTAAAAACTGACGACGAAGGTCATGTATTTGATGCTTTTACAGATCCAGAATTGCGTTACCGTATGCGTTATGTAGATTTGGTTGTTAATCCTCAAGTCAAAGAAATTTTCTTAAAACGTACACGTCTTTTTACAGCAATGCGTAATTTCTTTAATGATTGTGGATACATGGAAGTAGAAACTCCTGTTTTACAATCGATTCCTGGAGGTGCAGCAGCTCGTCCATTTATTACGCATCATAACGCATTAGATATTCCATTATATTTAAGAATCGCGAACGAATTATACTTAAAAAGATTAATCGTTGGTGGTTTTGATGGTGTTTACGAATTTTCTAAAAACTTCCGTAACGAAGGAATGGATCGTACGCATAATCCAGAATTTACAGCAATGGAAATTTATGTTGCTTACAAAGATTACAACTGGATGATGGATTTCACAGAGCGATTATTAGAACATTGTGCAATTGCTGTTAATGGAACTTCTGAAACAACTTTCGGAGAACATAAAATTGATTTCAAAGCACCTTACAAACGTGTAACAATGCGTCAATCAATTATTGATTTTACAGGATTTGATATCGATGGAAAATCTGAAGCAGAATTATTTGAAGCTGCTAAAGGAATGGGGATCGAGGTTGATGAGACTATGGGTAAAGGAAAATTAATCGATGAAATTTTTGGTGAAAAATGTGAAGGAAATTACATTCAACCAACTTTCATTACAGATTATCCAAAAGAAATGTCTCCATTGACTAAAAAGCACCGTGATAATCCAGAATTAACTGAGCGTTTCGAATTAATGGTTTGTGGAAAAGAAATTGCTAACGCATATTCTGAGTTAAATGACCCAATCGATCAACGTGAGCGTTTTGAAGCACAAATGGCTTTAGCTGATAGAGGTGACGACGAAGCAATGTTTATCGACCAAGATTTCTTACGTGCATTAGAGTACGGAATGCCTCCAACATCAGGTTTAGGAATCGGAATGGATCGTTTGATTATGTTCTTAACAAATAATCCATCTATCCAAGAAGTTTTATTCTTCCCTCAAATGCGTCCAGAAAAAGCTGCACCAGCTTACGAATTGACAGAAGAAGAAACTCAGATTATTGGAATTTTAAAAGCTAACGAAAACATTGATTTGAATGAATTAAAATCTCAAGCTGCTTTAAGCGGTAAAAAATGGGACAAATCAATGAAAAATTTAGCAAAATATAACTTGACTAAAGTAACTGTTGAAGGAGATTCTAAGACAGTTTCATATTTAGGCGAGTAAATTATTACCCTTTCATCTATATTTAAAAAGCTCAACTTCGGTTGGGCTTTTTTTGTAATTATTTGGGCGTTCCCTCGCTCTTTGCCTTCCATTTATATTATT
>NZ_JAOCHX010000029.1:0-38519 GCF_029843245.1 Empedobacter sp. GD03739
GTTTTATTTTCGCTTATCACTTAAAACCCGCGTTAGGGATAGTAGTGAAAATCCTTTTGTAAGAATTGGATTTTCTGTAATCACTTCTAATCTTCTTCTACAAAAGATTGGAACGGATAGCCCGACCGAAGGGAACGCTATAATAATACGCATTTGAATGAAGAATTTTTATATATTTAGGTTTTAAAGTAAACAGGATATGAAACCATTTAATGTGCGTGTATATGCGTTATTGGAACACAAGGGAAAGGTATTGGTGATTCACGAGCCGTTTCAGGGAGAGTTAATTTATAAGTTTCCTGGCGGTGGATTGGAGTTTGGTGAAGGAACAAAAGATTGTATAAGGAGAGAGATAAAAGAGGAATTGAATTTGAAAGTAGAAGTTCATGAACATTTTTATACACAAGATTTTTTTGTGCTGAATGCTTTTGATCCGACAGAACAGGTTTTATTGATTTATTATAAAGCGACAATTACAGAGAAAGCATTGGATAAATTGAAAGTTTTGGATGCAGATATCAACGAATTGTTGTGGTTATCCAAAGAAGAATTGAATGTAGAGAAATTTACGTTAGACGCAGATAAAGTGGTAGTTGATTTGTATAAAAAAGAAAACTTCGAATCTTAAGACTCGAAGTTTATTATTTTTTGATCATCAAAATACTGTATAACGGCGTATTTCATTAACAAGGTTTGTTCATTTGTTTTGAGAGGTGGTAAATCTTCCAACAACTCAAAATGTGGCCAACCATCTGGATCTAATCCATCGAAACGATAAAAACCAAAAGGTTCTAACACGCGACAAACTGCAATGTGTAATAAATTGAGTTTATCATCTTTTTTGAATCGTTTTTTTCCTTGTCCTAATTCTTGAACACCGATCAAAAAAAGAATCGTATCTAAATCTGGTCTTTCACCGTCTGTGAAATTTTGTTGAAAGAATTCTTCAATCAGTTTCCACTTGTTGGTGTTTGATGATGATTCTTCTGTAATTTTTGATATATCCATTTAGAATTTACGTCCTTTGTGACGCATATGTGGGTTTTGTAATTGCGAATTACTTACGTTGAAACGTTTCATTTGATCATTCATCATTTTGATTTGATCTGTAAACATTCCTTTCGAATCGTTTTTCTTCGCTTCTTTAATGTAACCTTCCGCTTCTTTCTTTTTACCTTTTGACATTGCAGCTCCAGCCAAAGATAAATTAGCCATTGCTCTGTCATGATCAAACGATAAACCGTAGTTTAAGGCTTCTTTCATATATTTTTCTGAAACCGCTACATTGTCCTGCGCTTCAGTAATTCCCATCATGTAGTGGTAATATCCCATTTGTTTAGGAATTAATTCTGATGATGGATTTTTGATCTTTTGTAACCATTTTTTCGCTTTTGCCATATCCTCTTTACGTAAAAACCAGAAAGCTAACAAGATGTTTTCGTTTCTGAAATAGAATAAAATTGGAAATACAGTGACTAATAACGAAACAAATCCCCAACCGTATTCGCGAATGGTAAACAAAAAGATTGCTAAAACGATTAATACAGCGGCGATTACTAATTTAATGTATTTGTTCATCGATTATAAATATGATTTGATATTATCTGCAATTTCGATCATTTTCTCGGCAGATAATTGAAGTTTTGGATTTGAGAAATTGATATCTTGCATTGTATTTAGAGGAACCAAATGCACATGTACATGTGGTACCTCTAAACCAACAACAGCTACGCCAACGCGTAAACAAGGTATTGCTTTTTCTATAGCTTGTGCAATTTCGTAAGAAAAGTCCATTAAACCTAAATAGGTTTCTTTGTCTAAATCGAAGATTTTATCGACTTCTTTTTTCGGGATAACCAATACATGACCTTCTACCAAAGGAAAAGCGTCCAAAATAGCGATGTACTTATCGTTTTCGGCAATTTTGTATGATGGTATTTCTCCGTTTATAATTTTAGTGAAAATGCTTGCCATATGTTTTTAATTTTTGAAATCTTAGTCCAAAGATATTTCTAAAATTTCAAAATTTAAAGTCATTCCGTTAGGTAATGTAATTTCTGCAACTTCTCCAAGTGATTTTCCTAACAATCCTTTTGCGATTGGAGTATTCACAGAGATACGCATTTTAGCCAAATCAGCTTCAGATTCAGGCACCAAAGTGTACACTAATTCTTGTCCGTTCGCTGTATTTTTTATTTTAACTTTTGATAATATTGATACTTTAGAATGGTCTAATTTAGATTCATCAATTACACGAGCATATGCTACAACTTCTTTCAATTTAGCAATTTGCATCTCTAACATTCCTTGAGCTTCTTTTGCAGCATCGTATTCTGCATTTTCAGATAAATCTCCTTTATCACGCGCATCAGCAATTTGTTGCGAAATTTTTGGACGCTCAAAAGTTTCTAACTGATGAAGCTCTTCACGCAACTTTTCTAATCCTTCTTTCGTTACATATTGTATATTTGCCATAACAACAATGTTTAATTAATTTTTTATTAAATAGGTCTTATAAAATAAATAATCCTACACATATGTAATACTATGCGCAGGACTATTTAGTTATTGTACTACAAAGATAATAAAAAAAATACAGCAAATTAAAAATGAAACAATTTATTAAAACGATTCTAAATAAGGTTATTTTGGTTTGTGTTTTTGCCAGCTTATTTCAAGGTTGTAATTCAGATGACGGTGTAGTAAGTTGTGTGCCAAATACGATTGTAAATGTCTCAATCAATATCAATTTACCTTTATATTCTAATCTAAACAATCCAGGAGGATGGGTATACGTTGATGGAGCAACAGCTGGTTCTAGAGGTTTGATTGTGGTGCGTACAGCTTCTGGTTTCAAAGCTTACGATCGTAATGCGCCGCATATTTGTCCTGGTGCAGAAACTACTTTGTATGTAAAGAATGACATCAGTATTGTATGTGATGCAGATAATTCTGAATGGATTTTATTGACAGGACAACCTACAAAAGTAGCGAATAGAGCGCCAAGAACATACCAAGTGTATGTAAATGCAAATGGAACGCTTACAATAACGAATTAAATTTTTTATCTAAAGTTTTTTTAATTCACTCAAAAAATAATAATCTTTGCAGGCATCGAAATTATACTTCTTTATTATGCATGCATAAATTTTTCGAATTGTTTTTGAATTAAATTATTTTTAAAAAAAGATAATTTCGTTGTAAAGATTACTCAAATCCATTATTTTTGGTAAATCAAAATTTTATCAATTAAAAAATATTAATAATGAGCATTATTTCGCATATCCATGCAAGACAAATTTTAGATTCTCGTGGTAACCCAACTGTAGAAGTAGACGTGTATACAGAATCAGGTGTTTTAGGTCGTGCAGCTGTTCCATCAGGAGCATCTACAGGAGAATATGAAGCAGTAGAATTACGTGATGGTGGAGACTTGTACTTAGGTAAAGGAGTTTTGAAAGCTATCGAGAATGTAAATGAAGTGATTGCTCCAGAATTAATTGGTTTTTCTGTTTTCGAACAAAATTTAATCGATCAAGTAATGATTGATTTAGATGGAACTGAAAACAAAGCTAAATTGGGTGCTAATGCAATTTTGGGTGTTTCTTTGGCGGTTGCAAAAGCTGCAGCAGAAGAATTAGGTTTACCATTGTTCAGATACATAGGAGGGGTTAATGCAAACACATTACCAGTTCCAATGATGAATATCGTAAATGGAGGTTCTCACTCTGATGCGCCTATTGCGTTCCAAGAATTCATGATTATGCCTGTTCAGGCAGAATCTTTTTCTGATGCGTTACGTAAAGGAACAGAAGTTTTTCATGCATTAAAGAAAATTTTACACGATCGTGGTTTATCTACAGCTGTAGGTGACGAAGGTGGTTTTGCACCAACTTTTGATGGTACAGAAGATGCTTTAGATACTGTAATTTCCGCAATAGAAAAAGCAGGTTACAAAGCAGGTGAAGAAATAATGATTGCATTAGATTGTGCATCATCAGAATTCTATCACGATGGAAAATATGACTATACAAAATTCGAAGGAGAGAAAGGAGCTATTCGTACTTCTGCAGAGCAAGCAGCTTATTTAGCAGAATTGACAGAGAAATATCCAATTATTTCTATCGAAGATGGTATGGATGAAAACGATTGGGAAGGTTGGAAAATCTTAACAGATAAAATCGGTAAACGTGTTCAAATTGTTGGTGACGATTTATTGGTAACGAATGTAACTAAATTAGAAAAAGCAATTGATGCTGAAACAGCAAATTCTATCTTAGTAAAATTCAATCAAATTGGTACGTTAACAGAAACGATCAAAGCAGTACAAATGGCGCAAAATGCACGTTATACAGCAGTTATGTCTCATCGTTCTGGAGAGACAGAAGATGCTACAATTGCAGATTTAGCTGTTGCTTTGAACACAGGACAAATCAAAACAGGTTCTGCTTCTCGCTCTGATCGTATGGCGAAATACAACCAATTATTACGTATTGAAGAGATTCTTGGAGAAACTGCAATTTTTCCAGGGCTTAAGGCTTTTAAAATTAAGCGATAAAATAATTTGAGACTGATATTTATCAGTCTCAAATTAATAAAAAAAGTGTAAATTACGCAATAAATAATATAAACTATAAAATGTCAGATAAGGTAATATTAAATTACAACGGAAATGAGTTGGAGCTGCCTGTTACAACTGGTACAATGGATGAAAAATCTATTGATATTTCCAAGTTAAGAAGTGCTACTGGATTAATCACAATGGATCCAGGTTACAAAAATACAGGGGCATGCGAATCTAGAATTACATTTTTAGATGGTGAAGAAGGTAAGTTGATGTACCGTGGATATCCTATTGAACAATTAGCAGAGAAATCTTCTTTCGTAGAAGTAATGTATTTGTTAATCAAAGGAGAATTACCTACACAAGCTGAATTAGATAAATTTATCGCTGATATTAATGAGTATAACTATGTGTCAGAAGATTTAATCAAAATCTTAGATGCATTCCCAAGTTCTGCTCACCCAATGGGAGTATTAACATCTTTAACAGCTGCTTTATCAGCATTCAACCCAAAAGTTGTTGATGTTACTTCTCCAGATGATATGTACAAAGCGGCAGTTACTTTATTAGGTAAATTCCCAGTATTAGCGTCTTGGACACAAAGAAAAATTAAAGGATTACCAGTTAACTACTCTAACGATAAATTATCTTATGTAGAAAATTTTTATCAATTATTATTCAAAAAACCAGGTCAAGAATTAGACTTAGATCCAGTTATTATTGATGCAATTGACAAATTATTAATCTTACACGCGGATCATGAGCAAAACTGTTCTACATCAAGTGTACGTTTAGTAGGTTCTTCTCATGCAGGTTTATTTGCTTCTATCTCTGGAGGTATTTCTGCATTATGGGGACCGTTACACGGAGGTGCTAACCAAGCAGTATTAGAAATGTTAGAAGCAATCAAAAATGATGGTGGAGACGTTGAAAAATACTTAGCTAAAGCAAAAGATAAAAACGATCCATTCCGTTTAATGGGATTCGGACACCGTGTTTATAAAAACTTTGACCCTCGTGCGAAAATCATCAAAGTAGCTGCGGATAACGTTTTAGAGAAATTAGGAATCAATGACCCTATTTTAGATATTGCGAAAAAATTAGAGCAAGCTGCTTTAGAAGACGAGTATTTCAAATCAAGAAACTTATATCCAAACGTAGATTTCTATTCAGGAATTATCTACAAAGCGTTAGATATCCCAACTGAAATGTTTACAGTTATGTTTGCTGTTGGACGTTTACCAGGATGGATTGCACAATGGATGGAAATGCGCGAAACAAATCAACCAATTGGTCGCCCTCGTCAATTATACACAGGAGCACCATTACGTGATTACGTTGAAATTGAAAACAGATAAGAATTTTCTTATTTATCATATAATCCGAAAATCAAACTTTGATTTTCGGATTTTTTTTAACAATTAATTTTTAGAGATTGTTTGTTTAAAATATGTTAAAACCTTATTTTTAAGTAAATTAAATTTTGTAACCATGAAATTTGAGAAAATACATAATAAAGGTCAAGCGCAAATCTTTGAAAACAAATATCTAGAAATGTTGACAAAAGGTCATCCTGCAGTTATTTGGGGAATGTATATCCCATTACTTTCTTATTGTATTTATTATGGAATTTCGCGTTACGAATTATCTACACTAACAATTGTTTCTATTTTTTTTGGTGCGATGTTATTTTGGACATTGTTCGAATATTTTGCACATCGTTATCTTTTCCATTGGACAGCTGAACAAAAAAGTTTGAAACGAATTGTTTATATTTTTCATGGGAATCATCATCATTATCCGCGCGATAAACAACGTTTGTTTATGCCACCAGTTCCAAGTATTCTTTTGGCGTCAATCATTTTCTTGATTCAATATTTAATTTTAGGGAAATATACCTTTGCTTTCTTTCCTGGTTTTATGATTGGCTATTTATTGTATGCGTCTATGCATTATTTGATTCATGCTGTTGCGCCGCCTTTCAAGTTTATGAAACCTCTTTGGCGCAATCATCATTTGCATCATTATAAAAACGAAGAGTTAGGTTTTGGAGTGTCAAATACATTTTGGGATCGAGCTTTTGGAACGATGTTCGACCTAAAGAATGAAAAAGAAGACAAAGAAAAAGTAAAAGAATTGATGTTTGAGAAGAAAAGTTAATATGAATAGTATCAAAACTATAATACTTCTATTGTTGTTTTCTAATTTGCTTTTTGCTCAAGAAATAAAAGAAGATTTTTCTGCTGAATTAGTGGTTTTAAATGATGAAAATTTAAAAGGAATAATTACGAATATAAATCTTAATGATTATTGTATTAATACGGGCTATGTGTGGTATTTAAATTATAAAAAAGATTATTTACAATTATCAAGTATTTCTAGATACAAACTTTATGGAATAAAGACTAATTATTATGCAACTATGATTAATAATAACCTTATTTTCATAAGATTAAATAAAGAAAATGATTCGATTTTTAAGAAGTTAGGATTCAGGATTAATTTAAATGATTTCAAATCAAATATAATCTCAACTGGACCTCATACTACTTCTTGGTATTTTAAAAAGGTAAATGAAAAAACAGAATTGGTAAAAGAAAATATCTTTCCATGTGTTTATAATTAGATGTTTGAGAAGAAAAGTTAATTTTTCGTATCTTCCGTCAAATTAAGTTTACACAAAAAATGAAAAAATATACTTTACTTGCAATTGGATTACTTGCTTTCAATCAAGCAAACGCGCAATATTCTAAAGAAAATCAAAAGAAATATGTCGAAGAATTAGCTTCTGATGCTATGCAAGGTCGAAAATTTGGAACGCCCGAAAATCGATTGGCTGCTGAATTGATTGCTGAAAAATTCAAACAAAATAAATTAAAACCTTGTGTTGGTGATTCATATTTAATCGAATTTGAATATAAAGGGAAAACGGGACAAAATGTTTGTGGAATCAAAGAAGGGAAATCGTCTGATATTTATGCTGTAGGTGCGCATTTTGATCATGTTGGAACAGATGACAAAGGCGATGATAAAGTTTTTAATGGTGCGGATGATAATGCAAGTGGAACTTCGGCTGTAATGGCTTTATCTGATTATTTCAAAAATAAAAAAGTTAAACAAACCATGATGTTTATGGCTTTTGATGCTGAAGAAATTGGATTAATTGGTTCTAAAATGTTGGTAGAAAATACAGATTTTCAGTCTTATTTACCAAATATGAAAGTGATGTTGAATCTTGAAATGATTGGAACTGTTTCTGCTTTTGGTGAAGGAAAAGTGTATATGACGGGTAGCGATCGTTCGGATTTGATGAATTTGATGAACAACAATTCGACTAAAACATTTAAAGTTGAAAACGATCCTTATTTACAACAACAATTATTTTATCGTTCGGATAATGTAAATTTTGTAAATCATAAAGTGGTATCACATGCGCTTTCTTCTGTAAACATGGAAAATCAACATCATTATCATCAAAAAAATGATGAAGTTTCGGTGATTAATTTCGAAAATCTGTCAGAAATTACACAAGGAATTGGACATTCTTTATACGAAATGATGAAGAAAAATATTCAACCAAAATATAACAACTAATGGATAAAGCAATTAATATTGTTAGTATTGCGGTTATTGTAATTTTATTGTTAGCGTTTTTATCAGAAAAATTTTTCCCAATAAAAGGTCTTGAATTGTTTTATGAGAAAAAGTTTTATCTCGCAATTATCTATTTAATTTTAAGAGTTTCCAGAATTTATATTCTTCGAAAATCAAAATAAATTTTTAAATCCGTTCCAATTTCAGAACGGATTTTTTAGTACCTTTTATTCACTTAAAAGAAATGTATGGAGGGTTATTTAGGAATCGTTTTGCGCTGTATTTCGGTGTATTTTTTTATGTTAATTGCACTTAGAATTTTTGGAAAACAACAATTATCGCAATTAAATACGGCAGATGTTATTTTGATTTTATTGATTAGTAATGCTGTTCAAAATGCTATGGTTGGTTCAGATTCGAGCTTACAAGGAGGATTGATAGCAGCTTTTGTATTGTTTCTTTTAAATTTTATTGTCAAAAAGATAATGCTAAAAAATAAATTTTTAGGAAACTTAATTGAACAAAAACCCGAAATTTTAATCCGTAATGGAAAAGCAGATTTTACGATGTTGAGCAAATTGGGAATTAATTCGGAAGAATTGAACGAAGCAATGCGCGAACATGGTGTGGAGCATATCAAAGATGTAAAATTGGCAATGATGGAGATTGACGGAAATATCTCAATAGTGACAACGGATAAAAATCAATTTAAGGAAACGCATTATAAACGCAAGCATAATCACAAAAATTTGCAAGGAACTAATTAACAGAATATGGAAAATAATTTAGTAAACGGGATTATCAAACAATTCCAGTATTATAAACATTTGGGTGAAAAAACATTTTCACAATTAACGGATGAAGAATTGTTTTGGCAATACAATGAAAACTCAAATAGCATTGCGATTATCGTGAATCATCTTTCAGGAAATATGTTGTCGCGTTGGACTGATTTTTTGACAACAGATGGTGAAAAAGAGTGGCGAAATCGTGATGAAGAATTTGAAGATACAATCAAAACTAAAGAACAACTTTTAGATAAATGGGAGAAAGGTTGGAAGTATTTGTTTGATGCTTTAGCACAAATCAAAACCGACGAAGATTTACAGCAAATTATTTATATCCGAAATGAAGGACATACAATAATAGAAGCGATTAATCGTCAATTGGCGCATTATCCGTATCATGTTGGTCAAATTGTTTTTATAGGAAAATTAATAAAGGACAATGAATGGAATTCACTTTCGATTCCGAAGAATAAATCAGCAGATTATAATCAAACGAAATTCTCTTCCGATAAAAAAACTCAACATTTTACAGATGAGTTTTTGAAATAAATTTTAGTTAAAGTGTTTTTAATTGAATTATTTATCTTAACTTACATAAGAAACTTAGGTATATGAAAGATGTTCAATTTTATAAAGGAACTCTGCAACCGATTATTTTAAAACTATTACAAGATCATAAAAGAATGTATGGTTATGAAATCATTCAAAAAATTAGAATTTTAACGCAAGATGAATTTGAGTTAAAAGAGGGTGCATTGTATCCTATTTTACATAAGCTGGAAGCTGAGAATATAATTGAAGTGGAAGCTGAGCGAGTAGAAGGTCGAATAAGAAAATATTATAAGTTGACTGAGTTTGGAACTAAAGAATCTGTAAAAAGAATTCAATTGTTAACAGAAACAATGCTACAAATCCAAAAATTATTGAACCCTAAATTGATTTAATCATGAGAAAAATTTCTGCTTTTGAAGTTCAAAAATTAATCGATTTTACGCGTCAGCATTATGTTGAGTATTATGATTTGCAATTGGAATTAGCCGATCATTTGGCTTGTGGAATTGAAGAACAATGGGAAACAAATGAAACTATAACTTTTGAAGATGCTTTACAAAATGAATTTAAGAAGTTTGGAATATTTGGTTTTTCTGAAATTGTAGATAAAAGAAGGTTTTCGCTTCAAAAAAAATACAATAATTTAATTTGGAAAGTGATGAAAAGTCATTTACTTACTTTTCAGTATTTTATTTTTGTTATGAGTGGAATATTATTGTTTAATTTGATAGCTTTTAAATATAGTAAAATTGCTATTTTAAGTACGATTGTTTTATTTTTTGGATTATTTATTTATCGATATATAAGGTTACAAAAAAAATATCGTCAAAAATTAAGTGTGAAAAATAGAAAACTGATTTTACAAGAGCTTATTTTTAAAAATCTTTATATCATCTCGTTTGCATTTTCTTTGTTTAATCTAAGTTTGCAGGTTTTGATTCATCTTGATAATAACCAAATTATTTTAAATATTGTATTTTCGATTATATTTAGTTTTATCTTTTTACTTTTTTATGTAACCTGTTATTTTTTACCGAATAAAGAAGAAGAAATACTTAATGAATTTTATCCTGAATATCAGTTAATAAAATAAAAAAAGCTCCATTCGGAGCTTTTAGTTTATGCTTGACTTTCGTCTTTTTGTAATAATAATTTATAAATTAATCCACCTACAATTGCTCCAGCGATTGGTGCTACCCAGAATAACCATAATTGCGTTAAAGGTTCGCCGCCTACAAAAATAGCTTGTGATGTAGAACGGGCAGGATTTACAGATGTGTTAGTGATTGGAATAGAAATTAAATGAATTAATGTTAAAGCCAAACCAATTGCAATTCCAGCAAATTTTCCGTTTGCAAATTTATCTGTAGCACCTAAAATAACAATTAAGAAGAAGGCTGTTAAGACAAATTCAATTAGAAAAGCAGATAACATGCTATAACCATGTGGAGAAAAGGCTCCATATCCATTGGAAGCGAATGCACCAGCTTTGGTATTGTCAATTGCAAAATCTGAGTTTCCAGATGAGATTAAGTATAATACACCAGCTGCAGCAATTGCTCCGAGTACTTGTGAAATAATATAAGGAATAAGTTGTTTTCCATCAAATCGTCCTCCAGCAAATAATCCGAAAGAGACAGCAGGGTTGAAATGTCCTCCAGAAATATGACCAACTGCATAAGCCATTGTTAATACAGTAAGACCAAATGCTAATGCAACACCAGCGTAACCAATTCCTAATTCGGGAATACCAGCTGCAAAGATTGCACTACCACAACCTCCGAAAACTAACCAAAAAGTACCGAAAAACTCGGCAGCATAATTTTTCATAAATGTTTTAATATTAAAAGTTTAGTTAGAATGAATTTAAAAAAAAAATTAAGAAATACAAACATTTTAAACATTTAAATTATTTCAATAAAAAAAATCGCTCCGATTTCTCAGAGCGATTTGTATTTAAAAATATATTCTTTCTAGAATAATTAATCCATATAGGCTTCGATAGGAGCACACGTACAGATTAAGTTACGATCTCCGTAAGCATCATCAATACGAGAAACAGATGCAAAGAATTTACGTTCGCGAACCCATTCTAATGGGAAAGCAGCTTTTGAACGTGTATAAGGATATTCCCACTCATCAGCAGTTAATAAGTGCTGTGGGTGAGGTGCATTGTGTAAAACATTGTTGTCAGCTGGATAATCTCCGTTTGCAACTTCATCAATTTCTTGACGGATAGCAATTAAAGCATCACAAAAACGATCTAATTCTGCTTTAGATTCAGATTCTGTTGGCTCTACCATCAATGTTCCAGCAACTGGGAAAGATACTGTTGGTGCGTGGAATCCGTAATCAATTAAACGTTTTGCGATATCAGTAACTTCGATACCTGCTTTTTTGAATGGACGACAATCTAAGATAAATTCGTGTGCAACTACATTGTTTCCATTTGTATATAAAATATCAAAATGTTTCTCTAAACGAGTTTTCATGTAATTAGCATTCAAGATTGCACCTTGCGTCGCTTTCAATAAACCTTCTGCACCTAACATTAAAATGTAAGAGTAAGAAATAGGTAAAATAAATGCCGAACCATAAGGAGCCGCAGCAAATGTATTTGTAGCTTCTTTTCCTCCAGTTTCGATTAATGGAGAAGATCCTAAGAAAGGAGCTAAATGTGCTTTCACACAAATTGGTCCTACACCAGGTCCTCCACCTCCGTGAGGAATAGCGAATGTTTTGTGTAAGTTTAAGTGACAAACGTCTGCACCAATATTTCCTGGAGAAGTTAATCCAACTTGCGCATTCATATTTGCACCGTCCATATAAACTTGACCTCCGTATGCGTGAATCATTTCAGTAACTTCTTCGATATTGCTATCAAAAGCGCCATAAGTTGATGGATAAGTAATCATCAATGCAGCTAAGTTATCTTTGTGTTTTTCACATTTTTCTTTCAAATCAACTAAATCTGTTTCACCAGATTCTAAGTTTTTCACAACAACAACTTGCATTCCAGCCATTGCAGCAGAAGCAGGGTTAGTTCCGTGAGCAGATTGTGGAATCAACGCTACATTTCTGTGTCCTTCTCCTCTTGCTTCAAAGTAAGAACGGATTACCATCAATCCTGCATATTCTCCTTGTGCACCAGAATTTGGTTGTAAAGAAGTTGCATCAAAACCTGTGATTACAGCTAAATAATCTTCTAAGTTTTTGATTAATGTTTGGTAACCTTTTACTTGATCTTTTGGAGTGAAAGGGTGTACATTCCCCATTCTTTCCCAAGACATGTGCAATAATTCTGTTGCAGCATTCAATTTCATCGTACAAGAACCTAATGCAATCATCGATTGATTTAATGCTAAATCTTTACGCTCTAAACGTTTGATGTAACGCATTAATTCAGTTTCTGTGTGGTATGAATTAAAGTTTGGATGAGTTAAGAAGTCAGACGTTCTGATTAATTCAGCTGGTAAGTACGATTCTTCCACTTCAAATTCAAAACCTTCTTCAGTATTTTTAATTGTAGCAAAAACGCTTAAGATTTCGAAAATATCTTCTTCAGTTGTCATTTCGTCAACAGTGATAGAGATTTTTCCTTTCTCGAAACCGTTTACGTTAATGTCTTCTTCAGCAAAAATCTTCACAATTTCGTCAGAGTTTTCAACTTCAATTTGTACAGTATCAAAGAAGTTTGTGTTCGTTACATTGTATCCTAAATGAACTAATCCACCTTGTAAAATTCCTGCTTTGGCGTGAATTTCATTCGCGATGAATTTTAATCCGTCTTTTCCGTGGTAAACCGCGTAGAAAGATGCCATAACAGCTAATAAAACCTGAGCAGTACAAATGTTAGAAGTTGCCTTCTCACGTTTGATGTGTTGCTCACGAGTTTGTAAAGCCATACGTAAAGCATAGTTTCCTAAACGATCCTGAGAAGCTCCAATGATACGACCTGGAATTACACGTTTGTAATCTTCTGTACATGACATGAAAGCTGCGTGTGGTCCACCGTATCCCATTGGAACACCAAAACGTTGTGATGTACCTACAACAATTTCAGCTCCCCATTCACCTGGAGGTGTTAATAAAGTTAGCGCTAATAAATCAGTTGCAACAGCCACTTTAACATTTACTTCATTTGCTTTCTCTACGAAAGTTTTGTAGTTGTTGATTTGACCACCTTTTCCGATGTATTGAACGATAGCTCCAAAATATTCTTCAGTAATTTCAGTTGTTTCGAAATTTCCAACAACTAATTCAATTCCTAAACCGTGTGCTTTCGTTTCCAAAACCGCTACAGATTGAGGGAATAAATTATCTGCTACAAAAAATTTGTTGACATTGTTTTTCTTTTGATCACGAGAACGAGATTCAAATAACATGTGCATTGCTTCACCACATGCAGTACCTTCGTCTAATAAAGATGCATTTGCGATAGGTAAACCTGTTAAATCAGAAATAACAGTTTGGAAATTTAATAAAGCTTCTAAACGTCCTTGCGCAATTTCCGCTTGGTATGGTGTATAAGCTGTGTACCAACCAGCATTTTCTAATACATTACGTTGAATTGGCGCTGGTAAAATTGTACCATAATATCCATATCCAAGATAATTTTTTACTTTTTTATTTTTTGAAGCGATTTCAGCTAAATGATTAATAGCTTCAAATTCTGATAAAGCTTCTGGTAGATCCAAAGCATTTTTCAATCGAATGTTCTGAGGAACTGTTGCCTCAATTAAAGAATCAATAGAATCTTTCCCAATTACAGAAAGCATTTCAGCTGCTTGCTGCGCATTGTTTCCAATATGTCTAATGGAAAAATCGTTTGTGTTCATTGTGTTTGCGCTATGTTTATTTTCGCGTAAAAATACGTTTTTTTATCTTAAAATAAAAGTGAATAACAATCTTAAAAATTAATTGAATGAATAGATTAGAATTTTATTTTTTTAGAAATAAATGTGAATAAAAACTTTCTTTTTTTTCAAAAAATAGTAATATTGGCAATAGAATTGAGATAAATAATTCGGTAGAATTTCTTAAATTTATTCTACGTTTAAAAAAATCTATGAAAACAAACGATTTTATGGAACTTAATGAAAATACTTCTGAAGTCAAAAAAGAAAAAAAATTTCCATTCTTAAAGAAATTGGAAATAATGATGGAAGAGGCGAAATTAGAGGATGCGAAAAAATCTAAAATGAAACGTGTTCATAAAAAAGGTAATTCGCAAATCGCTAAAAAAATGGGGGAAGAAGCCGTAGAAATGGTGATTGCTTCGGAACAAGATAACGACGAAAACTTTTTGGAAGAATCGGCAGATGTTTTCTTTTATTACCTTATGGCTTTACATGCGCGTGGTTTTGAATTGAAAGATGTTTTGGAGATTCTAAAGAAAAGGTACAAAAAATAATTAACACCTTACACTGATATGCAAAAGGGCGGAACGTCGATGAAATTAATAATTGCCGTAGTAATTGTTATTTTTTCTGTTATAAAATATTTTTCTTCTTCGGAAGTCAATGAAATTACAGGCGAAAAGCAATATATTTCATTAACCAAAGATGACGAAATTGCGATGGGAATTAATTCGGCTCCGCAAATGGCACAAGAGTTTGGTGGACTATCTCGAAATGCTCAATTCCAGGAGCTTGTAAAACGAGTAGGCGCGAAAGTGGTTAATAATAGTGATGCGCGCAAAACCAATTATCCATTTCAGTTTTATGTGTTAGCAGATAATCGAACTGTAAATGCTTTTGCATTGCCTGGTGGACCAATTTTTATTACCGAAGCCTTGTTGACTCGTTTGCAAAACGAAGATCAATTGGCTGGAGTTTTGGGACACGAAGTTGGTCACGTTATTGCGCGCCATAGTGCAGAACAAATGTCGAAACAAGAGCTTTCGCAAGGAATTGCAGGTGCGGCTGGCGTTGCCGCTGGAGATGCAAATTCGGCTTATTATGCACAAGTTGTGGCGAATATGGTGAATATGAAATATGGTCGTGATGATGAATTGGAGTCTGATGATTTGGGCGTTCGATTTATGATTCAAGCAGGATATAATCCAGAAGCATTGATTGGTGTAATGGATATTTTGGAAGAAGCTTCGGGTGGAAGTCAAGTTCCAGAATTCCAAAGTACACATCCATCGCCATCAAACCGTCGCGAAAAAATAAAAGCTGCAATTGAGAAATACAGAAATCAGTAGATTTTAATTCATTGTAATGATAAGAAAAATACTTTTATCAGTTCTTTTATGCACAAATATTACATTTTCTCATGCTCAAGATTATGATCAAATCAGTAAAGAAATTTGTAAATCAATTACAAAAGATCAATCATTATCAGGAAAAATAAAATTCCCAGATTTTAGAGACTATATCAAAACGGATGCGGATAAATTTTTAATATCAGATGTAAATGTTTTTCAATTCAATTTACAAAAGAGTTTGATTAAAAATTGTACTGAATTTCCTTTTATAGAGAATTATTCTTTGGTTCCTTTTTCAAATGTTGTTGATTTAGAAAAAGTCTTTAATAGAGAAGATTTAGCAAAACTTGAAAAACAATTAAAGGAAATTCAAAAGACCAATCGTTTTCAGTTATTTATAATTTCTACAGATGATTATTTTCCAAATGAAAATATTACAGATTATTCATTTTCAATTCTTAATAACAATAGTTCGGATCTGTTTCAAAAGAGAAGTATGATAATCGTGTTTAATTTAAAATCAAGAGAAGTTAGAATTTCGACGAATAAGATTGCTCGAAATATAATTTCTGACGATTTTTCTCAAAAGCTAATTGATGAGATAATTGTTCCAAATTTTAGTGAGGAAAAGTATTTTGAAGGAATTAATGAAGCTATTGTAAAAATTAATGAAAAAATAGTTGCAGAAGATTAAATAATTTAAACAGAGTTAATAAATTGAAAGTCCATTTTTCATTTCTTGAAGTTTTATATCTTGCTCAAGTTATTTGTTGTTTCATCTATTTTAAATTTACAGATGGCTTAGGTTATATGATAAATGAAGATACTTTTTATAAAGTGTCGAGCTTGTATATGCAACCAGAACAAGATGATGATGCTTGGTTTGTTCTTATTGGGATTTTTTCTTTTTTAGCCTTATTGATTAGTATGTTTAATAAAAATAAATTAACAATCCTTTTCGTTTATTTATTATCAACATTTCTATCATTCTTAATTATCAAGAAGGGAGAAATAGATTCAACAATTCTAAATGGAAATTATATTTTGTTATTAATAATGCTTGTTATAGGAGTATTAACAATTTACTTTTTATACTTATTGATTCGCAGAGTTTTCAAATTAAAATAGATTTTTCTATTCCAAAAACTTTGCTTTCAATTCTGGAGTAGGAAGCCAGCAACTTTCTTGTTTTCCAAACCAACGATAACGATTCTTCGCAATAAAACTATAAACCACATCGCGCAAAGGTTTTGGAACAATCATAAAAATAGTCAACCACGAAGTTATTCCGTCCAAATATTTCGAAATTTTAAGTGCTGCAGATGATTTGGTATAAAATTTATCATCTTCAATAAAAACGACAGAATCAAATTGAGTAGCGTCTAAATTATTTTCTTTCAAGAAATTTTGTCCAAAATCAGATTGTAACGAAGCAAAACGAAACTGATTTTTTTTGTCATGTTCAATCACAAACTGAACAGATTGATTGCATAAATTGCAAATTCCATCATACAAAATAATTTTCCTCGTTTTCATACAATAAATATACGCCAAAAGTAGCTAAACTCGAAAGGTTATTTTTAAATTAGCCAAAATTAACAATCAATCATGTTTAGCGAATATTTATTCCGAAAAGTTGATAATTCTCCACTTGTAATTTTCCGAATAATCTTTGGTTTATTAATTGTTGCAGAATGTTGGGGAGCCATTTTTACAGGTTGGGTACAAACAAATTTTGTTGAACCACACATTACATTTTCGTTCATCGGATTCGAGTGGACCAATGTTTTCTTGGGACAAAATATGATTTATTTGTATGTGCTCATGGGAATTTTAGGCTGGTTTATCGTGTTTGGTTTTGCTTACCGATTTTCTATTATCGTATTTTCCATTTTATGGTCGTTGACGTATTTCATGCAAAAAACAAGTTACAACAACCATTATTATCTGTTTATGCTAGTTTCGTGGATGATGACAATAATTCCTGCGCATCATTTCTTTTCGATTGATAGTTTGATTTTCCCGAAAATAAAACGCCTAACGATGCGCAATTGGGTACCAACATTATTCATTATTCAGTTATTGATTGTGTACACTTTTGCCGCTTTCGCTAAGATTTATCCAGATTGGTTTAACGGAGTTTTTTTACAAATGAAATTCCATGAATATGGAGATTTATTGACGACAAAATATAATCTTGTTGGTTTAGGAAAAGTTGTAAGTAGTTTAGAGTTTGCGCAAGTGTTTGCTTGGGGTGGTTTCTTTTTTGATTTATTGATTATTCCTGCAATGTTGATGAATAGAACGCGCGGGATTGCTTTTAAATGCGCAGTAGCCTTTCATATTTTCAATTCAGCAGTTTTCGGGATTGGGATATTTCCTTTCTTTGCTTTGGCAATGTTAATTTTCTTTTATAATCCCGTTAAAATTCAGGAAGTTATTTTTCCTAAAAAATCATTTATGATGGATCGTTCAGATGATGATAATTTATTGACAACACGTCGTGTCATGTTCTCTTATTTGATGTGTTTCTATGTGCTTTGGCAAGTTTATTTACCTATTCGTCATTATTTTATTCCAGGAAATGTTTTTTGGACAGAGGAAGGTCATCGCATGGCTTGGCGAATGATGTTGCGTAACAAAGCAGGTGAAGTTGTGGTTTATGTTTCGAAACCAGATCCACAGAAAAAAGGTAAATTCTTGAAACGCGAGAAAGTAGATTTGACTAAATATCTAACCTTCAAACAAATGTCAAAAATGGCAGTTAGTCCAGATATGATGTGGCAATTTGCGCGCTATGTAAAATATGATTATGCGAAAAATGGCGTGAAAGATGTCAAAGTTTTTGTGGATGCAAAAGTTTCTGTCAATGGTAGCGATTATTATCAATTTACAAATCCAAATTACAATTTAGCTTATACAACTTGGAGTTATTTTGGTCATCAAAAATGGATTCAGCCAACACCAAAAGAGTTGAATTTATCTTATTTTGAATAAATTTATGTAACTTTATAGGACAACAATCAAAGAAATACAATTATGAAATATACATTATTCGCAATAGCTTTTTCGGTTTTATTATTTTCTTGTGGTAACAAAGAAAATGCTGGAGTAGAAGCTTATAAAGGTTTGGATAAGCAAAAGCAAGAACAAAAAGATTTGGATAGTATTGGGAAGGAAGCGCAACAAACGTTTGATGATTTCAAATTGGCGTTGTCGATGAAAGATACAACGACAACTAATTTTATTGTCAAACAAATGTATGATATTCCGAATGCGACACAAAAAGAGCATATTTGGATTCGTGATGTATATTCGGACAACGACCAATTAAAAGGAATTGTGGACAACGTACCTCAATACACAAAATTGGTTAAACACAATGATACAATTGTGATAGATCCAACTAAATTATCAGATTGGATGTATTATAAAGGTGATAAAATGATTGGTGGATTTACAATAAAATATATGCGTAGTAAAATGACTGATGCGCAGAAAAAAGAGTTTGATAAACAATATAAAGTAAAATTTGAGGATTAATTTCTGCTCAGAAAATAATAAAATCAAAAAGGCAATCTTTCGTTAGATTGCCTTTTAATTTTGAAATTATTTTCCTTAATCAATCAAAGACAATTGAATTTTACGTTTTTCTGTATCAATTCCAATTACGGTTACTTCAATTTGTTGACTCAAATGCACTTTTGAATTTACATCTGAAATAAATTCATTCGAAATTTTAGAAATATGAATCAAACCATTTTCTTTGATTCCTATATCTACAAAACAGCCAAAATTGGTAATATTATTAATAATTCCAGGAACTTTCATGCCCAATTGCAAATCTTCGAATTTCTTTAATCGTTGATCAAAACTAAAAACTTTGGCTGTAGAACGCGGATCTAAACCAGGTTTTTCAAGTTCTTTTTTAATATCTTCTAAAGTTGGTAAACCTACTTTTTCGGTAATATATTTGGTTAAATCAAGTTGATTAATCAATTCTTTATTTTGAATCAAATCTTTCAAATCAACTTTCAAATCTTTCGCCATTTTCTCTACAAGAGCATACGATTCTGGGTGAACAGCAGAATTATCTAATGGATTTTTTGCATTCGGAATTCGTAAAAAAGCAGAAGCTTGTAAGAATGCTTTTTCGCCCAAACGAGGAACTTTTAGTAACTCTTTTCTCGAATTAAATGCACCATTTTCGCTTCGATATTCTACAATATTTTCAGCCATTTTTTCACCAATTCCTGCAACATAATTTAGTAAATGTTTGCTTGCTGTGTTCAGATTTACACCAACTTTGTTTACACAGAAAGAAACAACATCATCCAACTCATTTTTTAATAAAGTTTGATCGACATCATGTTGATACTGACCAACTCCAATCGATTTAGGCTCTATTTTTACCAATTCTGCCAAAGGATCTTGTAAACGGCGACCTATAGAGACAGCACCGCGAACGGTAACATCTTTATCTGGAAATTCGTCGCGTGCAATTTTAGAAGCCGAATATACAGAAGCTCCAGCTTCATTTACAACAAAAACTTTTAGTGGACGATCAAATGCAATGTTCTGTACCAAATTTTCTGTCTCGCGAGAAGCCGTTCCATTTCCTATTGAAATTGCATCTACATTATAAGCGCTGACAAGCGATTTTAGTTTTTTGATGGCTTGTGTTTTTTCATTTTGAGGCGCATGCGGATAGATGTTTTCGTTGTGCAACAAATCACCTTGCTCATCTAATACAACCACTTTACAACCCGATTTGTAACCAGGATCTATCGCTAAAATTCGTTTTTCTCCCAGAGGTGGCGCCAAAAGCAATTGATTTAAGTTTTTCGAAAAAACATTTATTGATGTTTCATCTGCTTTTTGTTTTGCTTCTTTCAACACTTCATTCGAGATTGAAGGAGCCAAAAGTCGTTTGTATGCATCTTTTATAGCTTCTTCAATAACCCAAGAAACTTCTGGTTGAATAGATTTGATCAACGTGTATTCAAGAAATTTGAAGGCTTCTTTTTTATCAATTGATACATTTACTTTCAAGAAGCCTTCATTTTCGCCGCGTAAAATAGCCAATAATCGGTGAGAAGCAATTTTTTTCAATAGTTCTTCGTATTCAAAATAGTTCGAGTATTTAGCCGAATCTTCATCATCTATTTTAGATTTTATTAGTTTACTTTCAATCAAAGCAGATTTTCTGAAAATATCTCGCAATCGATGACGCACATACTCATTTTCATTGATCCATTCTGCAATAATATCTTGCACACCTGCAAAAGCATCTTCGATACTTATCACATCTTCATTTAGATATTTTTTTGCTAAATCATCCAAATCAGGAATATTATTTTGCTTCATGATGATTTTTGCCAAAGGCTCTAAACCTTTTTCTTTTGCAATGGTTGCACGTGTTTTTTTCTTCTTTTTATAAGGAAGATATAAATCTTCTAATTGAACCAAATCAAAACTTTTCTGAATACGTTGTTGTAATTCGTTACTCAATTGATTCTGCTCTTCCAATGTTTTTAAAATAAATTCTTTTCGAGAAACAATTTCATTGTATTGATTTTGCAGTTTTTTTATAGCAGAAATTTGAACTTCATCAAGATTTCCTGTGACCTCTTTTCTATATCTTGCAATAAAGGGTATGGTATTATCTTCATTCAAACAATTTACTGTATTGTTGATTGATTTTTCTGAAATAGAATTAAGATGTTGATGAATGTATTGAATCAAATTCATGTTAAAAGTTTGGCCTTGCAAATTACTATTTTTCACAAATATAAAAAATAGCATGTTTTATTTATATAGGTCGTATTTAATAGAGTATTTTTTTATATAATAATCTAAATATTTAGAGTTTTTTATATCAGTCTTATTTTAAATAAAAAAGAATAATAAAAAATTTCTAAAAAGTTTTGGTATTTATTAAATTATTTCTAAATTTGACCATAGGTAGTAGAGAGTAAGATTGATTTTTTTTAATGTTAAATTTATACTTACTAGTGTAAGTTTTTTTTAAAATCAATTGGGTTTAAGCTGAGGAGCTTAAACCCGTTTTTTTTTTATACAACTTTCTTATCTTTGAGCAAAGATATCTACAAAATGGCTCGTATAAAATTAGATTTTTTAGACAAATTTTTATTTTCAACAATAATACCAGTACGCATAACTGATCTCAATTATGGAAATCATTTGGCAAACGATAAAGTATTGTCCATTATACATGAATCGCGAATTCAGTTTTTTCAACATTATGGCTATTCGGAATTAGATTTTGGAGGTGTAAGCGTGATTATGGGTGATGTTGCGATTGAGTATAAAAATCAAGCTTTTTATGGCGATGAATTGTTGATTGAGATTGGTGTGCAAGATTTTTCGCGTGTTAGTTTTGATGTAATCTATAAAATTTCTACAAAAGATAAATTAATTGCAAAAGCGAAAACAGGAATTGTGACCTTCGATTATCAGCAAAATAAAGTGGTTGAGGTTCCTCAAAAGATAAAAGATCTTTTTGAAGTTGTATAATCTTATAAATTAATTACGCTAATCATTTAAGTCTTTGTAAATTTGCACCGAGTTATGAAGATTTTACCATATAAAAATTTATTTGTCGGAATTACCGACACATTGCAACAAATTTTCTTCGAAGGAAAATATGCAGATAAAGAAGTTGAGCGAACATTGAAATCGAATAAGCAATGGGGAGCGCGCGATCGTGCTTTTATTGCCGAAACGGTTTACGATTTAGTTCGTTGGAAACGTTTGGTTGAAGGGGCAATGAGCCGTCCGCTTTCTCCTGATACAATTTGGGAGTTTGTTGGAACTTGGTTTGCTTTAGATCCAGAGCAAACGTTACCAAAATGGGAAGAATTTCAAAAAATCTATCCAAAAGAAGTCTTGAAAAGACATCACAATTCGTCTAAAAATATTGCGGTTGCAGAATCGTATCCAGATTGGATGTTCGAGTTAGGAGAGAAGTCGTTGGGAAATCGTTGGTTAGATGAAGTGCATGCAATGAACTCGCAAGCACCAACAGTTTTACGTGTGAATTCCTTGAAAACAGACCGTAAAACATTACAAAAAGCGTTGAAGGAGCGTAGAATAAAAACGAAAGTTTTATCGAAATATCAAGATGCTTTAGAGCTAGAAGAGAAAACAAATATTTTCCGTACAGATGAATTTCAGAATGGTTGGTTCGAAGTTCAAGATGCAGGATCGCAATTGATTGCGCCGTATTTACGTGTTCAACCAGGAATGCGTGTGGTAGATGCTTGTGCTGGTGCCGGAGGAAAAACATTGCATTTAGCTGCTTTGATGGAAAACAAAGGGCAAATTATTGCAATGGATTTGTACGATTGGAAATTGAAAGAATTGAAACGCCGTGCAAAACGTAACAATGTTCAGAATGTACAAACAAAGGTGATTGAAGCAAAAACAATCAAGCGTATGGAGAATTCTGCTGATCGCTTATTGATTGATGCACCTTGTTCTGGAATGGGAGTTTTGAAACGTAATCCTGATGCAAAATGGAAATTAAGACCAGAATTTATTGACGAAATATTAGCAACACAAGAAAAAATATTAGCTGATTATTCTAAAATCATTAAAGTTGGAGGAATGATGGTTTATTCAACTTGTTCTATTTTACCACAAGAAAATGAGCAGCAAGTAGAAAAATTCTTGAAGAATAATCCAAATTATAAAATGGTTTCAGATAAAATGCATTATCCATCTCAAACTAATTATGATGGATTCTACATGGCTTTGATTGAAAGAATTTCTTAAGCTGTTAATTATTATAAGATACAAAAGACTAAGTGAAAGCTTGGTCTTTTTTTGTTACAATAATTATTTTATCTTAAATCTAACTCGTCTATTCTCAAAATTTTTCCAATCAATACAATTTGCAGCAGGATTACATTCTTTGTGTTTCAAGTCTGAAAAGCCTTTAGCGGAAATTGAAAATCGATTTTTATTTAGACCTTTTTCTACCAAATAATTCAACACAGCGTTTGCTCTTCGTTGTGATAAATCTATATTGTAAGATTCTGTTCCAACCGCATCTGTATGACCTTCGATAACAAAATGATGTGATGGATTTCGTTTCATAATTGCAACAACTTCATCCAATTTTGGATAATCAATAGCTCTGATTTCAGCTTTATCAAAATCAAATTCGACGGTTTCCATTAAATAATTTGAATAATCTTGAACATAATTTCCAATCTTTTTATCACTCAAATTATTTTCAGGACAGCCATTTCCAAAACGATTTCCTTTTATATACGGACATTCATCTTCGATATCCATCACGCCATCGCCATCTGTATCATAATCATTGTTGTAATTTTCTATATTTCCTTTCTGGATCAATAAATTATAAGGTGTTGAAATATTGAATTCAGTTCCAATTTTCTCAATTTCTTTTCGATATCGTCCATCTTTTTTGCACATTTCACCGCAACGTTCCTCATCTTTTAAGAGATAATCAATTTTTTGTTTTGCCCAATAAAACTTAATTGCTTCGGTAAATTCACTTGGATTTGGTTGTTTGATTTCAAAATTTTGAGTGAAATTTTGGTTCGATTGATTACCAATAATTTCTATTTTTTTTGGATAACGACGATTACAATCGCGTGAAACAAAATTGACAGAATTTTGAGCTAAATACGTATTGAAATTCTTCGGAAGCGTTTCGTTGAGGTTGATTTGGGATGATTGAACTTTAAGATGATAAATAGAAGAATTCAAAACAGCTTGCTGAAATTGTGTTATTTTCTGATTCAATTCTCTTGGTTCATTGACCGTAATCGGAAGCGTTCCTGTTGCCAAACTAATAAAATTCATCGCATGATAATCCAATTCTTTTCCAATTCCTAATGTTATAAATTGTGTGTCTTTTGCATAATTTCGGAGTGAATTGTAAACCGTTTCATTCAAATTTATCGCTCCATCAGAAATAATTGCAATGATTCGTTTATAATTTTTATCAAAAGGATTTTTCTGAATTTGCTCTATTGCTTCATCCAATAATTTTTCGCCAGTTCCACTCAAAGAATTAATTTTTTCTAAAGCTAAATTGATGTTTTCTTTCGTTGGAAATTGAGAAGAATTAAAAATTAATTCATTTTTCGTAGAATAAACCAACACATTAAATTTATCTGTTTCGTTTAGATTTGGAAGAAGTTGATTCATCAATTTTTTGGAAGTTTCAATTGGTTGATTCATCATAGAACCAGAAGCATCCAAAACGAACAAAAATTCTCGTGGAGCATTATATTTAGAAGGATTATTTGCAGGTTCAATTGTTCCTAAAAAATAATCGCAACCATTTTCAGTAAACGTTTCAATTCCGGTTTGTAGTTCATTTTTTGTATAAGCATATTGAAGAGTTGGAATCTTTTTATCGGAATTTTTTGAAACATAATTTCGATCATCTTCCTTTGAAAATTTTAAATCAGAAACAATTTTTGAAATCGGAAAATTTCCCGAAAGATGAATATCTGAATTTATGTTTTTCGGAAAACCATTCAATTGATTGTTCCAACGATGAATTTGGGTAAAAGATTCTGTTCGTTTCACGATAAATTCTAAAAACGAAACTTGATAATTCAAATTATTTTCTTCAACAATTTTCGAAACTTTTAGCTGAATTTTTAGTGTAGCATGTGCAGGAATTTTTCCTAAATCTAATTGTAAAACTTGATTGTTTTGTTGATTTTTAAAAATAGTTGAAGTATCAATATTTTTTAACTCTTTTCGAATATCTACAATCGATTTGGATTGAATTTCGAAAATTTTATCATTTACAAAAGCTTTTAATTCGTACACATTTTGAGAAGCTTGATAAGGATAAATAAATTTAGCCGAAATATCTTCCGAAGAATTGTTCTGAAAAGTAAAATTATGACTCAAATTTCCCAATAAATGATGAAAATTGTAGTTGTTTTCGAGAGAAATTGCTTCTATTTTTTCAAAATCTTCCTCATTTTTAAGTTCCAAATACGGAAAAATTTGCTGTGCACAACAAAACGTATTCGGTAGCATAAAAAAGATGGAAAAAAATAAAGATTTAAGTATCATTCTTAAAAGATTATTCAATTTTTAGACTGATAGGTAAACTAAAATTATAGTCAATAACTTCTTGGTTTTGATTTTTAATTGGATTAAAAGTAATATTATATTTATCAAAATCATTTTTAATTTCTTGTAAAATATATAGTGAAAATTTTGCAAACTTTTCATTATTATAGTCAGAATAACCAAGGTTTTCTATTTTTCCTTCTTTTGAAATTATAAAAGTAATTCGAGTTTTTCCTTGAGGAACTCTATCAATGTGTTTTTTTATATATTTATTCATATAATTGCTATATAATTCACTCATTTTTTTAGTTGAGCAAATCATTCTCATCTGTTTATCTTTTGTTTTTTCGCAACCTAATAAACTTATAGGTTTATTTGAGTCGTCTTTTTGTTGTGGAAAAACTATAGAAGAATAAAGGAAAAATAAATAAAGTAATTTTAGTTTCATATTAGTATTATTTCTTATTTGAACTAAATTAGTTTAAAATAAATAGTTATTAAACTATTTTCAAAAAAGATTGGTTTAATAATTGCATCATTCAGATTTAACAAAAAAGTTAAGTAAATTTGCACTTTATTTTACATAAAAGATGAATTTTAATTTCACAGAAGTTGAAAGAGTAGAAAGTATTTCTGCAAAAGATTTTCAGAAATATTACGTTAAACCTCAAAAACCAGTTGTAGTAGAGCGAATTACAGAGGATTGGCCTGCGTACGAAAAGTGGAATTTTGAGTATATAAAACAAGTTGCAGGCAACAAGGTTGTCCCTTTATACAATAATGATCCGGTTGATTATACGAAGAAAGTAAATGAACCAGTAGCAAAGATGAAAATGTCTGAATATGTAGATTTGTTGCAAAGTGAGCCGACAGATTTGCGTATATTTTTGTACAATTTGATGAGTCAAGTTCCGCAATTGCAACAAGATTATAAAATGCCAGATTTGGGTTTGAATCTTTTCAAATCGATGCCAATGTTATTTTTTGGAGGTGAAGGATCGAATGTTTTTATGCATTATGATATCGATTTAGCGAATATTTTGCATTTCCATTTTGCAGGAAAAAAACGTTGTATTATTGTTCCGCCAAAGGATTCGAAATACATGTACAAAATTCCGCATTCGGTAATTTGTAGAGAAGATATTGATTTTGATAATCCTGATTTCGATAAATGGCCAGCGCTGAAAAATATAAATCCGATGGTTGCAGACCTAAAACACGGAGAAATGCTTTATATGCCAGAAGGTTGGTGGCATTATATGAAATATTTGACGCCAGGTTTTTCGATGAGTTTGCGTTCGTTGGCACATAAACCAAAAAATTTGTCCGAAGCGATTTATAACATATTTTTGATGCGTACATACGATAATGTGATGCGAAAAATAAAAGGTAAAACTTGGATTGAAGAAAAAAATGAGCGCGCAATTACACAAACAAATAAATTAATTGCGAAATAAAAATACAGTTTTTAGAAAATTTTTCTAAATGAAGGAATATCTTTCGAAAGATGTTCCTTTTTTTATTCTACTGTCCTAAAAACTTATAAATCAATAAATATTTGATTTTCATGTTTTAAAATTTCGATAGATATTTGCAGAATATTTTTCTGAATTTTTAGTAATATGATCATAAAAAAAGGAAATTTTTGGGCTTTATTGCCTTTAATCATTTTCATACTTGTCTATTTTTCGGCATCTATTTATCTGAACGATTTTTATTCTGTTCCAGCATTGGTTGTTTTCATGTTAGCATTAGTAATTGCATTTGTTCAATTCCCTAAGGTTTCATTTCATACGAAAGCCGAGGCTTTTTGTAAGAATGCGGGTGAAGAAACCATTATGTTGATGATTTTAATTTTTCTTCTCGCTGGAGCGTTTGGAAGTTTAGGATCTACAATTGGTGCTGTAGAATCAACAGTGAATTTATTTTTGAATTATCTTCCTTCTTCCTTTATTGTAGCAGGTTTCTTTTTGTTATCTTGTTTTATTGCGACGGCTTTGGGAACATCGGTTGGAACAATTGTAACTGTTGCGCCGATTGCAGTGCAAATGGATAAAATGATTCCAGGTTCTATGCCAATTTTGTTAGGAGCAGTAGTTGGTGGAGCGATGTTTGGCGATAATTTATCATTTATTTCTGATACAACAATTGCTGCAACACGTACGCAAGAAGTGAGCATGAAATCTAAATTTAAAACTAATTTTCGAATAGTAGTTCCAGCAGCTATTGTTTCGACGATTATATATTTTTCACTTTCTCAACATTTTGACACAACCAATTTTCAAGGAAAACAGTTAGATTTTGACTTGATTTTAATCTTACCTTATCTATTAGTTTTTGGACTAGCAATGTCTGGAATTAATGTGATTTGGGCTTTAATTGTAGGAATTCTTTCGTTTCTTGGAATTGGTTTGTTCTATTCTGGTGTTCCTTTACTAGACTTAGTTTCTTCTATTAATGAAGGTTTTAAAGGAATGTTTGAGTTGAGTATTATTTGTTTAATTATTGGTGGAATTGTTGGAATTATTCGTTTGAATGGTGGATTAGATTTTATCATTTATCATCTAACCAAAAATATTAAAACAAAACGTCAGGCTGAGATGAGTATTGCGTCGCTTACAGCTTTGGCGAATGCTTGTTTGGCAAATAACACGATTACAATTTTGATTTGTGGTAAAATTGCAAAAGATATTTCTGATCATCATGATTTAGAGGGAAAACGTGTGGCAAGTATTTTGGATACGGTTTCGTGTTTTGTACAAGGAATCTTACCTTATGGTGCGCAAGTTTTGGCAGCGGTTGCAGCTGCAAATACAATTTCAAGTGCAACAAAGGTTTCTTCGGTTGATGTGTTATCTAACTTATATTATCCATTTTTAACTGGAATTTGTACGCTTATTTTTATCTTATTTTTTCAGCCAAAATCATTCAAAAAATAGATTGATGTAGGATAATCATTCGTCGAATATTATTTTATAACTTTGTAGACTGAAATTTTTTAAGATGAAAAGAGTTGTCGTAGGACTTTCTGGAGGAGTAGATTCAAGTGTTACAGCCTATTTGCTAAAAGAGCAAGGCTATGATGTGATCGGATTATTTATGCGTAATTGGAACGATGCATCGGTAACGTTGGAAGATGAATGCCCATGGATAGAAGATAGTGCAGACGCTTTGTTGGTAGCTAAAAAATTAGATATTCCTTTTCAGGTAATTGATATGTCTGATTCGTACAAAGAACGTATTGTAGATTATATGTTCAATGAATACGAGCAAGGAAGAACACCAAATCCTGATGTGTTATGTAACCGAGAAATTAAGTTCGATTTGTTTTTGAAAACAGCTTTAGAACTTGGTGCAGATTATGTAGCAACAGGGCATTATGCACGAAAAACTTCTACAATTGATGAAAATGGAAAAGAGATTTTTCAATTGTTAAAAGGTAACGATAACAATAAAGATCAATCGTATTTCTTGTGTCAATTGTCGCAAGATCAATTAAGCAAAGCATTATTCCCAATTGGAGATATAGAAAAACCAGAAGTAAGAAGAATTGCGCAAGAGCAAGGCTTGGTTACAGCGAATAAGAAAGATTCGCAAGGTTTATGTTTTATTGGAAAAGTTAGTTTACCTGAATTTTTGCAACAACAATTAAAACCAAAAGAAGGTGTAATTGTAGAAATAGCCAAATATTGGAACGGATATAAAAGAGAAATTCCAACTTTTGAAAATAAATATGAAGCATTAGATTTCGAAGCAAAAGGTTTCTCATACAAACAAGAAGACGGAGATATTGTAGGTAAACATCAAGGCGCACATTATTTCACTCGCGGTCAACGAAAAGGATTGGGAGTTGGAGGAAAAGTAGAACCTTTGTTTATTATTGATACAGATGTAGAGACTAATGTTATTTACACAGGTCAAGGCGCTGATCATTCAGGTTTATTGAAGAAAGCATTGTTTATAAAAGAAGAGGAAGTACATTGGGTTCGCGAAGATTTAACTTTGAAAACCGACGAAACAATGGAAGTGATGGCGCGTATTCGTTACCGCCAACCTTTGCAAAGAGCAATTTTACACAAAGCTGAAAACGGAATGTATGTTGAATTTGAAAACCCTCAATCTGCAATTACAGAAGGTCAATTCTGTGCTTGGTATGTTGAAGACGAACTTTTAGGCTCTGGTGTAATTAATAATTAAAAAATATAAACATCATTATTATATTGAACGCTCAAGATTTTCTTGAGCGTTTTATGTTAATATCATTTATTAAAAAAAAATCCTTTTACTTTTTGTTGCTTTGGTAAACCATCTTGAAATCTCATCTAAGCATGTGTTCCATCACAAAAAGACTAATTAAAAGATTGTCCACAACGGCAAAGATAAGTTGTATCTTTTGCTTCAAATTTTTCTCCTTCTTGGTAATTGACAGAAATTCCTTGCTGATTTGGAATGATAAACTGCTGAACAATTTTAGGCTTTCCGTGCAAGATATAAGGTCCATTTTCTGTGATTTCTATATAGATACCATCTGTATTTTGACTTGTTCCTATTTGAATATTTAACTTGTTTTGATCATCCATAATTGTAGATTTAGACTGATATTTACTACAATTTAAAAACTATTTTGGTTAGAATGAGTTTAAATTTTGTGCAGTAATTGATTATAATTTAATAGATAAACGTTGTTGTTTTTACATAGGATTTAGAATGTTTTGATTACTTTTATTTGAAAATAATGATTATGCCAACAATTCAACTCAAACATACAGAAATTAAACATCACAATGCTTTGTTATATCATTTACCAGAAGATCAAATTTCTTTTACAGCCTTACCTAGCGAGACTTTTGAGCGTTTGAAATTACGCACAGATGGACATGCAAAACCAATTACAATTTTGTTAGATGATGAACCAATTGGTTTTTTTGTGTTAGACTATGGTGACGATAAATTGGAGATGACGAATAATACGAATTCGTTGTTGTTGCGTTCTTTATCAATAAACCCTGAGTTTCAAGGAAAAGGTTACGGAAAAATTTCGATGAGTTTGATGGATGATTTTGTAAAAGATAATTTTCCTACAATTGATGAATTGGTTTTAGCGGTTAATTTCAAAAATAAATCAGCATATGATTTGTATCTAAAAGTTGGTTATATAGATGATGGTTCTCAACGAGAATGGTTCAATGGAATGCAACATTTATTGAGAAAGAAAATTTAATTGTTAAACTTTATCCTTTTCCAAGCGACAACTTGCACACCTTCTGAATAATGCATTAAATCTGGTCTCGAATCGATGAAAAATAAACACCAGATTTTCCATTTTTTGTGAGATACGTTCTCAAATTAATTTCGTCAAAATCAGAAGTAGGAGAGAGTGCAGGCAAAAAGCGAGGTCGAATTTTTTTCATCGTAAACGCGACAAGCGAAACCCAAGCAGAATCATTTATTTCATCAATTTCTAAATCTTTTGGAACTAATTCTCTCAAAATTTCTTTGTCAATTCTGTAATGAAAAAATAACGCTCTGTTCCATTCTTGATAATATTTCCATCGTTTTGTTGGGTCATTTCAACCACGATGATTTTTTTTCGGTTAGAATTTGTTTGATCGTATATTTCACTTAAAACCTTGTTAAACTTATGGTTGAAGGTGCAAAATCTATTGCGAAATAAAGAAAATTGTAGTTACTTCGCATACCAATTTTTATCATATGAAAAACTTGTTTTATATCTTCGTGATTAGTTTTTTAACGTCATGTGCAGCAATACATAATGTGCCAACTTCTCAGAATCCAAATAATTTTATTCAACCGAATACAACAAGTTCTTTTGTGGATCAAAACGGAAATTTTTACCCAGATAATTGGTTGAAATCGTATGGTAAACCTCCTAGAAATGCAAGTCGTAGAGATTATTCGTTGATGAAAATTGCGACTGAAAACAACTTTCAAAATCAATTAACTTCTTATGAAAGTTTGCGTTTAAAAAATATCGAAAAAAGAGTTAAAAATAAGAAACGTGTCATCATTTTTGTGCATGGAATTGATAATGATTATTTGTTTAGCCTGAAAAATTACAATAAAGCCAAAACTTATATGAATATTAATTCTTCGAATGATGAGGTGATTAATTTTTATTGGGATGGATTGGTGAACGAGAGTCTTTTTGGTACTGCAAAAGTTTGGGTAAGTGCAACGACAAATAGCCAAATGGCGGGTGTTTTCGGGCTTCGTAGAATTTTGAATGTCATTCATAACAAAGACGTTTATTTGATTTCGCATAGTCGTGGCGCATCGGTTGTTTTGAGCTCGTTGGTGAATCCTTCGTTGCGTGAAAGTGAGATAAAACGTGCTGAAACTGCGCATCATGTCGATTTTACGAATGCAGAAACTTTGTTAGAAAATAATAATAAAATTTACAGCATTATGTTGGCACCTGCGATTGGAAAAGTTGATTTCACATTGGATAATAATCAATTAAAAACCTTTACACCTCAGTTAAAACGCATGCATATCACGATAAATAATACGGATTATGTATTAGGGAAAGGAAAGATTGGGGTTTTATCTCGAAGTTTGATTGCGACAGATTTTGGTTACAAAAAAGATTTATATGATGAGCTTTCTAAAAATTATACATTCTTAGAAGAAACAGATTTTTCTGGACAAGATTCGCACGAATTTAGAGAATATATCACTAATTCGAAGTTTGTTACTATTCTGAAAGAATTCAAGTTGGCGAAATAAAGCGAAATGCGAACTTCGAATCTCGAAATGCGAGATTCGAAAATCATTTCTTAAATTCAATCACTTCCAAATTTTCAATTTTTCCTTTATTCAACTCAAACCGTAACATTGTACGAACTTTCTGAAAACCGTGTTTACCAACTGCGCCAGGGTTCATGTGAATTAACCCTAATTGTTTATCAGGCATTACTTTTAGAATGTGTGAATGTCCACAAATAAATAATTTTGGAGGATTTTCTGTGATTTCTTTTCGTATTGTAGGATTATATTTTCCTGGATAACCGCCAATATGTGTAATCCAAACATCAACACCTTCTAACGTAAATCTGTTGTTGAGCGGAAATTCTGCGCGAGCTTTATTATCATCAATATTTCCATAAACAGCACGCAAAGGTTTTATTTCAGCCAATTTATCGGTTACAGAAATATCGCCAATATCGCCAGCATGCCAAATTTCGTCTGCTTGTTGCGCATATTCCAAAATTCTATCGTCGATATAAGAATGCGTGTCCGAAAGTAAAAGAATTTTCTTCAAAAGGTTGTATTTTTGTTGCTCAAATTTACAACAATTGCGATATTTTTTAGAATTAGCATACAACGGAAAAAATTATTTTGGTTATCAAATTCAACCCAATCAAATTTCGGTTCAAGAAGTTATTGAAGATAGATTGTCTAAAATCTTAAGAAAAGAAATTTCGATTGTCGGAGCAGGGCGTACAGATTCTGGTGTTCATGCGAAAAAGATGTTTATTCATTTTGATTATGAAGAAGAATTATCGGTTGATATAATCAAAAAGTTAAATTCTTTTTTACCAAAGGATATAGCTGCTTATCGTTTATTTTTGATGGATGATGAAGCGCATGCTCGTTTTGATGCAACTTCGCGTTCTTACAATTATTTTATTTCACCTTTCAAAGATCCTTTCGCGTTTGATAGTGCTTGGATTTTTAACCGAGAATTGGATATTGAAAAAATGAATGAAGCAGCAAAATTGTTAATTAAGCAAGGAGATTTCGGAAGTTTTGCTAAATTACATACCGATGTGAAAACAAATATTTGCGATGTAAGGGAGGCATTTTGGCGCAAAAATGAAAACGGACAATTGGTTTTTCAAATCACTGCTGATCGTTTTTTGCGAAATATGGTGCGCGCAATTGTTGGAACATTGGTTGAGGTTGGATTAGGAAAAATTTCTATCCAAGATTTTGAAGAAATTATTGAACAAAAACAACGTTCTTCGGCAGGAGCTTCGGCGCCAGCGCAGGGTTTGTATTTGGTAGATGTTCAATATCCAAAAGAATTATTTAAAAATGAGTTCAAATAACGAGAATACATCGTTTGATTTTAATGGATTAAAACGTGTTTTGCAAATCGGAGCACAAAGCAAAGTGATGTTTTGGTCGGTGGTTTTTGTAGCGGTTTTTAGTGCGTGTTTTTCTGTTTATCGTCCGTATTTAACGGGAAATATCATCGACGATTATATTCAGACAAAAGATTTACCAGGGCTTCAAATGCAAATCGTGAAACTATCTTTGGTGTTAGTTTTCGAAGGAATTTTGTCTTTTTTTATGGTTTATTTAGCGAATGTTGTTGCACAACGAGTTATCCGTTTGTTACGCGTTCGTTTGTATAATCATTTGATCAAATTCAAGCTTGGTTACTTCGATAAAACGCCAAATGGAGTTTTGGTAACGCGTTCAGTTTCTGATATTGAAACGATTGCTGAGGTTTTCAATGACGGAATTTTAGTGATGTTGGGCGATGTACTAAAAATCATTTTCATCGTTGTTGTGATGTATTGGATGAACTGGGTTTTAGCAACGGTTGTGATTGTGATTCTTCCATTGATGATGATTATTACACGATTATTTCAAAAAGCATTGAAAAATGTTTACCAAGAAGAACGTACAATTGTAGCGAAGCTGAATACGTTTGTGCAAGAACGATTAACAGGAATGAATATTATTCAGGTTTTTAATCGTCAGCAAGCAGAATACAATAAATTCGTTTCGATTAATAATGATCTAAAGAAAAATTATCTAAAAACAGTTTTCTATTTTTCATTAATGTTTCCTGTTGTCGATATTATTTCGGCTTTAGCAACAGGAAGTTTGATTTGGTTTGGAGGTCTTAGAACTGCTGTTTATGGAGATGTTTCTGTCGGAGATTTGATTGCTTTTACACAATATGTTACGTTGTTAACTGCGCCAATGCGTGCAATTGCAGAACGTTTCAATACCATTCAGCGTGGTTTGGTAGGAGCAGATCGTGTGTTCAAAATTATTGATGATGATCAAACGTTGCCAGATAATGGAACAATAAAATTGGATCATGTAAAAGGTAAAATCGATTTTGAAAATGTGAAGTTTTCTTATGTTCCGAATAATTTAGTATTGAAAGGAATTTCTTTTTCGACAAAACCAGGAGAAAAAATTGCAATTGTAGGTGCGACAGGAGCAGGAAAATCCACAATTATTAATTTATTGAGTCGTTTTTATGACATCGATTCTGGAACAATTAAAATAGATGATGTGAATATTCATGATATGGAATTGAAGAATTTACGTCAACACGTTGCGGTTGTTTTGCAGGATGTTTTCTTGTTTAATACAACGATTTACGACAATATTGTTTTAGGAAATAAAGATATTTCGTTGGAAGAAGTACAAAATGCTGCGAAAATTATTGGAATTGATAATTTTATCATGTCACTACCAAAAGGCTATTACAGTGAGGTAAGCGAGCGTGGTTCGACACTTTCTGTAGGTCAACGTCAATTGATTTCGTTTTTGAGAGCATATATTTATAATCCAGAGATTTTGGTGTTGGATGAGGCAACTTCTTCTATTGATACAGAGTCGGAAGAATTGATACAAAAAGCAACGGATAAACTAACACAAGGTAGAACTTCTATCATTATTGCACATCGTTTGGCGACGATTCAAAATGCAGATAAAATTATTGTGATGGATAGTGGAATGATTGTTGAGCAAGGTACACATAGTGAATTGTTGGCTCAGAAAGGTTATTACGCCAATTTATATGAAGTCCAATTCTCGAAAGAAAATTAAAAATTTAACAGAAATAAATCGTTAGATTTGTTTAAATTGTACAATCAAAAATATTAACTATAAAACTCTAATTTAAAATGAAAAAGTTATTTTTAGCTGCTGCAGTATTAAGTGTAGTTTCTTTATCTTCTTGTAAATCTGAAAAAGAAAAAGTAGATGCAAAAGTAGAAAATACACAAGAAAATGTTGCAAATACAGTGGAAGAACAAGTAGAAGCTGGAAAAGAGACAATGGATAAAGTTGCTGAAGTAGCAAAAGATTTACCGACTTTCTCTGATCCAAAAATTACTGAATTTGTTGGGAAATACAACAAATGGGCTGCTGATATGAAATTAGCTGCAACTGCTGGTGATGCAAATAAATTAGCTGAATTGACAAAACAATCAGTAGATTTCCAAAAAGAATTACAAGGTTTTACTCAAACTTTGAAACCAGAAGACGCAAAAAAATTACAAGATTGGACAGCTGAAATTCAGAAACAATTAAACAAATAATTAAATTTATATTTAATGATAAGCTCGAATTTATTCGGGCTTTTTTTATGGATTAAATTATGATTTAAGATATAGATTGATAATATAATAATGTATATCTTTATCACAAAAATTTATAGATATCAATTTTTATATATGACATTAGTACAATTACAATATGTGCTGGCAGTGGCTGAGCATAAGAACTTTACAATTGCTGCTGATAAATCCTTTGTAACTCAACCAACATTGAGTATGCAGATTCAGAAATTGGAAAAAGAATTGAATATTGATATTTTCGATAGAACATCGCATCCAATCAAAATCACTCAAATTGGAGAGAAAATTGTTGCGCAAGCAAAAACAATTTTAATGGAAGCTAACCGAATGAAACACTTGGTAAACGAAGAAAAAGGTTTGTTAGAAGGTGATTTCATTATTGGTGTTATTCCTACTGTTTTACCTTCTTTGGTACCATTATTTTATAAAACATTTCAGAAAAATAATCCGAAATCGAATCTTATTATCAAAGAATTGCAAACGGATAAAATTATAAAAGGAATAAAAGATGGTTCGTTGGATTTTGGTATTGTGGTTTCGCCACTTTTCGAGGATCAAATTATCGAAAAACCTCTTTATTATGAACCATTGGTGGCTTATGTGCCAAACGGGCATCGCTTATCTGACAAAGATAAAATCAATGAAGATGATCTAAACACTTCTGATTTATTAATCTTGCAAGAAGGACATTGTTTCAGAAATAATGTGTTGGCTTTATGTGATACTTCAAATCTAAAAAATCGTCCGATTAAGTTAGATTCAGGAAGTTTTGAAGCTTTAGTTAAATTAGCAAACGATGGATACGGAATGACTTTGTTGCCTGCTTTGGTTGCAGATGATTTGCCACAAGAATATAAGAAATTTGTCAAAAACTTTGAGTCGCCAGTTCCAACGCGAGAAGTTTCGTTGATTTTTCATCAATCTCAATTAAGAGATTCTTTCGAAAAAGAGTTAATCAATACAATTCAAAGTATTTTGAGAGGAAAAATATTCTTAGAAAAAGATCAAAAATTAGATTCGAATATGGTTTCTTTACCAAAAAAATAAAAACAAAAAACGACTCAAAATTTAATTTTGAGTCGTTTTTTTTATGTCTTTTAATTTCCTTTATGGAACTATTGTAGTAAATAAATACGTGGCAAAAAGTGTTAATAAAACAATTCCTTGCTGAATATTTGTTCGACCAGAATTTAATGATAAATAAACAGTGAACAAGGATAATACTAATAAGATAGATGATTTTGCATCTATTCCTAATGTAACTTCCAATCCTGTGAAATAACAAACAATTGCTACTGCAGGAATTGTTAATCCAATTGAAGCTAATGCAGAACCTAAAGCCAAGTTAAGACTTGTTTGTAAACGGTCTTGTTTTGCTGCTTTATATGCAGCTAAACCTTCTGGTAATAAGATAACTCCGGCAATTATAATTCCCACCAATGATTTTGGAGCGCCTAAATCCATCACAATTGTTTCGATGGTTGGCGATAATTTTTTTGATAACAAAACAACTGCACACAAAGCAACTAATAATAAAACCAAACTCGAAATCGTTGTAAGTAAATTTGGTTTTTCGACATGCAATTCTGATGTTACATTATCTTTGCTACTTTGTGGTAAGAAATAATCACGGTGACGAATGGTTTGGACGGAAATAAATCCGCCATATAAAATCAACGAAATAATTGCTACAAAAATTAATTGACTTGTCGAAAATTCTCCTCCTTTTTCTGAAGTTAAAAAATTAGGTAAAACTAAGGTTAATATAGATATTGCAACTAAAGTAATTAAAGCAGTTGAAACACCTTGTTTGATAAAATTTTGTTCTCTATAACGTACACCTCCGGCTAATAAACACATTCCTATGATCCCGGTCAAAATAATCATGACAGCAGCAAAAACAGTATCTCTAGCGAGCATAGATGGTGTTCCTGTAGGTTCTGACATCATTAATGAGACAATAAGTGAAACTTCAATGACGGCAATGGCCAATGCTAAAATAATTGTTCCAAAAGGCTCTCCAACTTTGTGTGCAACAACTTCTGCGTGATGTACAGCAGCTAATACAGCAAAAATTAATATGGCTCCTAAAACACTTGAAAGCCATATTTGTTCTTTAAAATTATCGGCAAGTCCTAATGAAATTATGGCAAGAATTGGGCAAATAATTGTCCAATATGGTAATGCTAAATTGAATTTTTTTGAAATAAAATTGTCTACATGCATTCAATATATGGTTTTAGATTAAGTACAAAAATAATAAGTATTATTGATAATTAATATGTTTAATTATCATAAATAATAATAATTATAACATTTAATTATCATAAATAATAATAATTATAACATTTAATTATCATAAA